>NZ_BAAGTH010000007.1:0-242659 GCF_054782015.1 Salinifilum aidingensis
CGAAGTGCCGGGTGAGTGGTAGTCGGATCTTTGTGTTGTTGGGGTGGGGGGGGGGGTGTTGTTGTTCCTCCTTCTCCCCCTCCGCCCCCTTCGCCTCCGACTTGTGCCGGCGGTGCGGGGGCGGGGTCGCCCATCTCCCCGCGTGCCTGGCGGGACCCTTCCCGCGTGTGCCGGCCCGAGTGGTCGGGTGGTCGCTGGGCGCGAACCGTGCTCCGACGTACGCTCGGGGTCATGGGAAGTCCGCGCATACTGGCCGTGCAACCCGGACCCGACAATCCGCCCGAAGTGCTGGGTGACTGGTTGGTCGAAGCGGGTGCCGTGGTCGACACGCTCACCTGCGAGTCCGCGCCGATTCCTGCGGAGCTCGGTGACCACGACGCGCTGGTCGTGCTCGACGGTTCGATGGGTTCCTACGACGATGACGAGCATCCGTGGCTCCCCCACGTGCGGGCGCTGCTCAGCAGCGCGGTGACGCAGCAGGCACCGGTGCTGGCGCTGGGCCTGGGCGCACACCTCCTCGCCAGCGTCACCGGCGGCAGAACCCGCACCGTCCCGCACGGACCGCAGATCGGCCCCGGGCTGATCGCGAAGCGCGACTCGGCCGCGGACGATCCGCTGTTCGGCTCCGTACCGCTCACTCCGGACGTGCTGTGCTTCCACACCGAGGAGGTGGCGACGCTCCCGCCGAGTGCTGTGCTGCTCGCTTCCTCGCCCGGGTGCGACCACCAACTGTTCCGCATCGGACCGTTCGCGTACGGCCTGCAGTTCCACATCGGGACCACCACCGACACGGTCCTGAGGTGGCTCGGCAACTCCCCCGAACTGGCCGAAACTCGAGGACAACCACTCAGCCGCGAAGTCCTCGACCGGTTCCACGAGGACGCCGCCGAAACCTGGCGCCCTGTGGCGGAACGCTTCGCCCACATCGCCTCACTGCCTCCTGAGGAACGCAGCGAGCACCGCTTGCTGCCCGTCGTGTGAGTCGCAGCGATGCGCATGGGTTTTCAGCTCCGCTGAGGATTACCGTTCGGGCATGGTCTCCAGTGGTTCGGGCCGTCCTGCCATCGTCTCGTCCGCCCGGTACGGGTTCAGCAACACCGACTGGGCCGAAGAACGGCTCAGAGCGGCGGGGTGGTGGACCGACACGGGTCCTGGTGAGGCCGAACCCATCGTCGCGGCGCTCTCCCGAGCTCCCGACCCCGACCTGGCGCTGCACGCCCTCGATCGCCTGCGCGACACCTCCGAGGGGGAATGGGCTGATCTGGCCGCGGAACTCGCGGACAGTGCGTGCCTGCGCGGGCGCCTGATCGGAGTGCTCGGCACCTCCTCCGCCTTCGGCGACCACATGGTCGCCCACCCCAAGGACTGGCGGCGCCTGCGCGCCTGGGAAACGTCGGACGAGCTCACGGCGACTTACACGGCCGAACTGCTCGCCGCGGTGCGCCGGGGAACCGCCGGGAACGCCACGTTGGCGGCGGAGCAGGCGATCAGCGCGCTGCGCGGGGCGTACCGCGCGGTGCTGCTGGACATCGCGAGCTGGGACCTCGCCCACACGGCTGAACCGGAGCTGCCGGTCGTGGAGTACGAGGACGTCGTCACCCTGCTGTCCGACGCCGCCGTCGCCGCGCTGCGCGCCGCGTGGGCAGTGGCCGAAACCGAGTGGTGGTCGGCCGCCCCCGAAGGCGCGGAGACACCGCGCCTGGCCGTCATAGCGATGGGCAAGTGCGGCGGCCGGGAGCTCAACTACGTCAGCGATGTGGACGTGGTCTTCGTCGCCGGGAGCGAATCCGACGTGGCCGGAGCGACGCGGATGGCCACCACGCTGATGCGCGTGGTCGGCGCCGCGTGCTTCGAAGTCGACGCCGCGTTGCGCCCGGAGGGCAAGAACGGCGCGCTCGTGCGGAGTCTGGACGGCCACGTCGCCTACTACCGCCGCTGGGCCCGCACCTGGGAGTTCCAAGCACTGCTGAAAGCGCGGCCAGTGGCTGGTGACGAACAGCTCGGCCAGGAGTACGCGGACGCGGTGCTGCCGTTCGTGTGGACCAGCGCGGAGCGCGAAGGGTTCGTCAGCGATGTGCGTTCGATGCGGCGCCGCGTCGAAGACCACGTTCCCGAGGACGTCGCCGACCGCGAGCTGAAAGTCGGTCGCGGTGGCCTGCGCGACGTCGAGTTCGCCGTGCAACTGCTGCAGCTGGTGCACGGGCGCACCGACGAGTCGCTGCGTGACAAGTCCACGTTGAACGCGCTGCGCGCGCTCGGGGAGGGCGGCTACGTGGCGCGGGCGGACGTCGCTGATCTCGTCGAGTCGTACCGGTTCCTGCGGGTGGTCGAACACCGGCTGCAGCTGCGCCGGCTGCGTCGCACCCACGTCTTCCCGCCGTTCGACGACGAAGCCGCGCTCGACGTGCTCGCCCGTTCCGCGGGGATGCGGTCCGGACGCCGCAGCACCGCCAGCGAGGACCTCGTCACCGAGTTCCGCAGGCACCGCACGCGGGTTCGCCGCCTGCACGAGAAGATCTTCTACCGGCCGCTGCTGGAATCGGTCGCCCAAGTGCCGACGGAAGCGCTGCGCTTGGCCACCGGCGCCGCGAGCGAGCGGCTCGCGGCGCTCGGCTACACCTCCCCGGAAGGGGCGCTGCGGCACATCGCCGCGCTCACCACGGGGGTGTCGCGGCGCGCCAGCATCCAGGGCACGTTGCTGCCGATGCTGCTGGACCTGTTCGCCCGCACCCCGGACCCGGACGGTGCGCTGCTCGAATACCGGAAAGTGTCCGAGGCCCTGGCCGAAACCCCGTGGTACCTGCGCCTGCTGCGGGACGAGGGCGTGGTGGGGCAGCGGCTGGCCTACCTGCTCGGCACCTCCCGGTTCGTGCCGGAACTGCTCGTGCGGGCCCCGGAGGTCCTGCGCCTGCTGGTCGACACCCGGGGTTTCACCGAACGGGACCCCGCCGAGATCGCGGAGTCGCTGCACGCCACGGTCGGCCGGTACCAGGAACCGGAGAGGGCCGTGACGGCTGCGCGCTCACTGCGCCGCCACGAGCTGCTGCGCATCGCCTGCGGTGACCTGCTCGGTCTCATGCCGCCGGGATCGGTCCGCACGGCGCTGTCGTCGATCTGGGTGGCGGTGCTGGAGGCCGCGCTGACCGTGGCTGCCGACTCCGTTGCGGAACGCACCGGGGAACGCCCGGCACGCATCGCCGTCATCGGCATGGGCCGGCTCGGCGGTGCGGAGCTGGGCTACGGTTCCGATGCCGACGTGATGTTCGTCTGCGAACCGAGCGGTGGTGCGTCCGAGAACGTTGCCGTGCGGTACGCGACCGCGGTCGTGGAGCGGGTCCGCTCGCTGCTCGGAGCTCCCAGTCAGGACCCGGCGCTGGAGGTGGACATCGACCTGCGCCCCGAGGGCAAGCAGGGAGCGCTGGTGCGCACGGTGGAGTCCTACCGCAGCTACTACGAGCGGTGGGCCCACGTGTGGGAGGCACAGGCGCTGCTGCGCGCCCGTCCCATCGCGGGCGACGGTGAACTCGGTGAACGTTTCCGCGCGATGATCGATCCGATCCGCTACCCGGAAGGCGGGTTGGATGCGGCGAAAGCCCGCGAGATCCGCCGGATCAAGGCCAGGGTCGACGCGGAACGCCTGCCGCGTGGTGCGGACCCGGCGATGCACACCAAGCTCGGCCGCGGGGGACTGGCCGATGTGGAATGGACCCTGCAGCTGTTGCAGCTGCAGCACGCGCACCGCCACACCGAACTGCAAACACCCTCCACCGTGGCGGGATTGCGCTCCGCGGCCGAGGCGGGAGTGCTGTCCGAAACGGACGCCGAGCGCTTGGTGGACGCGTGGTCGTGGGCGATGCGGGTGCGCAACGCGGTGACCCTGGTGCGGGGCAAACCCGGTGACCAGCTCCCGAAGCAGGGGCAGGGGCGGGAGCTGTCCATGGTTGCCGTCGCGCTCGGGTACTCGGCCGGAACAGACCTGGGCACCGTGGTCGACGACTACCTGCGCGTGACGCGGCGCGCCCGGGCCGTGGTGGAGCGGGTCTTCTACGAGTCGTGATCGGTGCGGCACCGCAGCAGCTGAGCCGCGCGCGCAGCACTTCCCGATGTTTGAATGCGGGTATGCAGGCGATTGCGTTGACAGAATTCGGCGAACCGGACGTGCTGGCGAGCCGGGATGTGCCGGAACCGCTGGTCGGTCCGGACGTGGTGCTCGTGGAAGTGCGCGGGGCTGGGGTGAACCCGGTGGACTGGAAGATCCGCCGGGGCTACCTCAGCGGCATGATCCCGCACCACATGCCGCTGATCCCCGGCTGGGACGTCTCCGGTGTGGTTCGCGCGGTCGGCCCGGCGGTGACGGAGTTCCGCGCGGGTGACGAGGTGCTCGGCTACGTTCGCGAGGACCACGTGCAGAACGGTGCCTACGCCGAGCTCGTGAGCGCCCCGCTGCGCGGGGTCGCGCACAAACCCGCAGGCCTCGACTTCACCCGCGCCGGGGCGCTCCCGCTGGCCGGGTTGACCGCGCTGCAACTGCTGCAGGCCTGCGGTGCGGGGAAGGGCGACACCGTGCTCGTGCACGCCGCCGCCGGCGGTGTCGGCCACTTCGCGGTGCAGCTGGCCAAGGAGCTCGGAGCGGCCCGCGTCATCGGCACCGCGTCGGAGACCAACCACGACTTCCTGGCCGAGCTCGGCGCCGAGCCGATCACCTACGGCGAGCGGCTGCCGGAACGCGTGGCCGAATTCGCCGGCGATGACGGCAAGGTGGACGCCGTGGTCGACGTGGTCGGCGGGCAGGCGTTGGCGGACGCGCCGCGGATGCTCCACGAGCCGCACCGGTTCGCGTCCGCGGCCGACGAGCCGGACAACGTGCTGCAGCTGGGCGGCCAGTACGTGTTCGTGCGGCCGGACGCGGAACAGCTGGCGTGGCTGGCCGAACTGGCGGCGAACGGTCGGCTGCGCGTCGAGGTGCAGCAGACCTGCCCGCTGACGCAGGCCGCCGAGGCGCACCGCATCCTCGAGGACGGCCACGTGCGCGGCAAGCTCGTGCTGGACGTGTCCTGAGGTGGCGGACCCCCGGTGCTCCGCGGCGAGCACCGGGGGTCCGCCACCGGGAGGGCTCATCGCCCGAGGAACATCACACGTCGTAGTACATGGCGAACTCGTACGGGTGCGGGCGCAGCCGGATCGGGTCGATCTCGTTCTCGCGCTTGAACGTGATCCAGTTCTCGATCAGGTCCTCGGTGAACACACCACCCTCGAGCAGGAATTCGTGGTTCTCCTCCAGGCTGTTCACCGCGCTGTCGAGGCTGCTCGGCACCTGCGGAACGTTCTTGGCCTCCTCCGGCGGGAGCTCGTAGAGGTCCTTGTCGATCGGCTCGTCCGGTTCGATCTTGTTCCGGATCCCGTCGAGACCGGCCATCAGCATGGCTGCGAAACCCAGGTACGGGTTGCCGGAGGGGTCCGGGCAGCGGAACTCGACCCGCTTGGCCTTCGGGTTCGTGCCGGTGATCGGGATGCGCATGCAGGCGGAGCGGTTGCGCTGCGAGTACACGAGGTTCACCGGGGCTTCGAAGCCGGGGACGAGCCGGTGGTACGAGTTCACCGTCGGGTTGGTGAACGCCAGCACGGACGGCGCGTGGTGCAGGACGCCGCCGATGTAGTGCCGGGCGGTGTCCGACAGGCCGCCGTAGCCGGCCTCGTCGTGGAACAGCGGCGAGCCGTCCTTCCACAGCGACATGTGGCTGTGCATGCCGGAGCCGTTGTCGCCGAGCAGCGGCTTCGGCATGAAGGTGACGCTCTTGCCGTTCTGCCAGGCGGTGTTCTTCACGATGTACTTGAACAGCTGCACGTCGTCAGCGGCGTGCAGCATCGTGTTGAACTTGTAGTTGATCTCCGCCTGGCCGCCGGTGCCGACCTCGTGGTGGGCGCGCTCGATGCTGAAGCCCGCGTCCATGAGCCGCCGGCTCATCTCGTCGCGCAGGTCGGCGTAGTGATCGTACGGCGGGACGGGGAAGTAGCCGCCCTTGTAGCGGTTCTTGTAACCGAGGTTCGCGCCGTTCTCCTCGCGGCCGGTGTTCCACCAGCCCTCCACGGAGTCGACCTCGACGAAGCTCTTGTTCGCGTCCTCGCCGAAGCGGACCGAGTCGAAGATGTAGAACTCGGCCTCGGCGCCGAAGAAGGCGGTGTCAGCGATGCCCGACTCGCCCAGGTACTGCTCGGCCTTCCGGGCGATGTTGCGCGGATCGCGGCTGTAGGGCTCGCGCGTGAACGGGTCGTGGACGAAGAAGTTCAGGATGAGGGTCTTCTCCACGCGGAACGGGTCGATGCGTGCGGTGACGGGGTCGGGCAGCAGCAGCATGTCCGACTCGTGGATCGACTGGAAGCCGCGGACCGAAGAACCGTCGAAAGCCAGGCCCTCGGTGAAGGTGTCCTGGTCGAACGTGTCGGCGGGGATGGTGAAGTGCTGCATCACGCCCGGCAGGTCGCAGAAGCGGACGTCGATGAAGCGCACGTTCTCCTCTGCGATGTAGCGCAGGACCTCGTCTGGATTCTTGAACACCTTCGGTGGCTCCTTCTGAATCGTTCAGCTCACCGACGCCAGCACCGGACACCGCTGCCGCTGACTCCGTGCGTGCGCTGCGAAGCGGCAGGATTGTCCAGGAGCACGGGCACGCCCATCGGGGGGTGGCGCGGCCTGGTCCGCCGGCTCGACCACGAGCCTAGTGCGGCGCTGTTGCCCACTCGTCACCCGTGTGTTTCACGCTCGTTAACACGTCTCCGAGGGGTTCCGGAACTCCAGGGGCGGGATGTTGCCGGCTGGTGGGGCTGCAGTGCAGCTGGCCGCAACGGAGGCTCCTCGCCCAGCATACGCGGAACGAGGTGGAACCGGGACGACGCCGGTGGGCACGTATGCTGGTGACGTGCGCGAAATCCTCGGTTCATGGCTGGACGGCCCCCGCGCGGCGTTGACCCACGCGCGTGAGCGGGGAGCGAGCGAACGGCCCGAATGGCGCGGGCAGCGTCTCGGCCTCCCGGAAAGCGGGACGGGGGCCGCAGCAGGAACGGGGCGGCGCGCGCTCGCCTTCCTGCTGGACATCGTGTTCGCGGCGTTGATCGCCGGACTCTTCACCGCGCCGGACCTGCCGCGGGACTGGAGCCTGCTCGCCTGGGCGTTGATCACCGTTGTCCCGGTGAGCTTCGCCGGGGCGACACCGGGAATGACGGTGCTGCGCATCTGGGTCGCCCGCGTGGACGGATCCCGCGTCGTGGGGCCGCTGCGGGCGGTGTTGCGCTGCGCGCTCACCGCGCTCATCGTTCCCGCGGTGATCTGGAACTACGACAACCGCTCCTGGCACGACCGCCTGTCCGGCACCGTGGTGCTGCAACGCTGATCCGGAGCGCCCCGGAAGGTCCGGAGAGGCTCGGAAAACCGCGAGGGGAGTCGTCGCGGGGGCGAGCTGGTGAAGCAGGCCGGCCGCCCGAAGGTGCTTCCGGCGGGAGCGACGTCCGCGACGGCCGGCCTGCGCTCACTTCGCCCGGCGGGCGGCGCGCTGCACGCTCTTCATCCGCGAGCCCTGCGGCATCGGACCCTTCGGACCGCCGTTGGAACGGCTGGCCAACGCCGAAAGGCGGTTCTCCAGCTGGTCGACCTGTCCCTTGTTGATGTTGCGCGGCAACTTCATCATCCGCTGCTGCAGCTTCCGCAGCGGAATCTGGTCCTCCTCGTCGCCCACGACGATCTCGTAGATGGGGGTGTCGCCGACCACGCGGGAGACGCGCTTCTTCTCCTGGTTCATCAGCGTCCTGACCCGGTGCGGCGTGCCTTCACCGACCAGCACCACGCCGGGACGGCCGAGCACCCGGTGCACCGCGTCCAACTGGGAAGTCCCCGCGACCGCCTGCGTGACCACCCACTGGCCGCGGAGGTTGTCCAACGCCCAGGCCGCGGCGCCGCGCTGACCCTCGGCCTTGCGGTACACGCTGGCCTGCACTCGGCGCCCGAAGAGGACGACGGCGCCGAGAATCCCCAGGGCAACACCCATGGGCAGGAAGACCCAGTGCAGTCCCCAGATCATGCCCAGCAGGAAGACCACGACGGTGACGCCGACGAGCACCGCCAGCATCAGCGGGACGAGGAGCTTGTCCTCCCGGCGCTGCATGTTGAACGCCTGGATGATCTGGCTGAACCGGCCCGACCCGCGCTTCTTCTTGGCCGCGTCCTTCGCGGCCTTCTCCTGCTTGGCCATACACCCCAGGATACGGATGCGGTCCGGAAACGGGCAGGCGGGAGTTCCGGTGGATTCCACGGGGTGCACCTGCCCGCGTGCCGCGGGCGGGTGCGAGGGGCGGCCCGGGCGGACGCGCCCGCGGCACGCCGCAGCGACCCGAGCGCGCCCGTCCGCGGCGGAACGGAGTCCCCGTGGTGGAACGGGGGATCACTGAACCAGCTGCGAGGCTTCCTGAGCAGCCGACCCGGCCTGAGCCAGGTGCTGCAGGTTCTCCGGCAGCGGCATGCCGCGGTGCACCGTGGCCTTCGCGTACAGCCGCCCGGCGCGGTAACTGGACCGCACCAGTGGCCCGGCCATGACACCGGGGAAGCCGATCTCCTCGGCGGTCTTGGTGTGCTCGACGAACTCCTCCGGCTTCACCCACCGGTCCACCGGGTGGTGGCGCTGGCTCGGCCGCAGGTACTGGGTGATCGTGATGATGTCGCACCCGGCGTCGTGGAGATCGCGCAACGCCGGACCGACCTCGTCCGGGGTTTCACCCATCCCCAGGATGAGGTTCGACTTGGTGACCAGGCCGGCCTCCCGGGCCTGGGTGATCACGTGCAGCGACCGGTCGTAGGTGAACGCCGGGCGCATGCGCTTGAACACCCGCGGCACCGTCTCCACGTTGTGCGCGAGCACCTCCGGGCGCGATCCGAAGACCTCGGCGAGCTGGTCCGGCTCCGCGTTGAAGTCCGGGATGAGCAGCTCCACCCCGGTGCCGGGGTTCAACTCGTGGATGCGGCGCACGGTTTCCGCGTACAACCAGGCGCCGCCGTCCGGCAGGTCGTCCCGCGCCACACCCGTCACAGTCGAGTAGCGCAACCCCATGGCCTGCACCGACTCGGCCACGCGGCGCGGCTCCTCGACATCGAGCTCAGCCGGTTTTCCGGTGTCGATCTGGCAGAAGTCGCAGCGGCGCGTGCACTGATCCCCGCCGATGAGGAACGTCGCTTCCCGATCCTCCCAGCACTCGAAGATGTTCGGGCAGCCCGCTTCCTCGCAGACGGTGTTCAGCCCTTCGCGCTGGACGAGGCTCTTGAGCTCCTTGTACTCCGGGCCCATCCGCGCGCGCGTCTTGATCCACGACGGCTTCTTCTCGATAGGCGTCTGGCTGTTGCGGACCTCGAGCCGCAGCAGCTTCCGCCCCTCTGGCGCCACACTCACGGTGCACAGGCTACGCGTTCGCCCCCGCCCGCGTGAAACCGTGAGAGCCGTCACCGAACCTCGGGATCGTGCTGCACCAGCTCCGCGGTCAGCTCCCACAGCCGCTGCGCGGTCCGCGGGTCCCGGCCCCGGCGGCTCATCCGGACCCGGCTCGGGTACCCGCGGAGCTCCGCGAGCCCGCTCGGGCCGAAGAAGTCGCCGCCCTGCACGTTCGGGGCGGTCGCGGCGAACAGCTGGGGCAGTACGCCCAGTTCCACCGGCTGGGTGAGCACGCGCGCGCCCGCGTCGATCGCGCGGTCCAGTCGGCCGGGCAGTCTGCGCATGCGCGCCGTGTTCGCCACGAGTTCGGTGGCGCTCATCCCCGGATGCGCGGCGGCGCTGGTGAGCCCGCGGCCCGCGAGCTCGGCCCGGCGGGACAGCTCCAGCATGAACAGCAGGTTCGCCAGCTTCGACTGCCCGTAGGCACGCACCGGCGAGTAGGAGCGCCGCTCGAAGTTCGGGTCGCTCAGGTCGAGTCCGCCGCGGTGGTGCGCCAGGCTCGACACGGTGACCACTCGGGCGTTCCGGCGCAACGCGGGCAGCAGCAGCCACGTCAACAGCGCGTGCCCGAGGTGGTTCGTCCCCAGCTGCAGCTCGAAACCGTCCCCGGTGCTCCGCCGGGGTGTGGCCATCACCCCGGCGTTGTTGAGCAGCACGTCCACACCGTCCCCGGTGCGTTCCCGCACCTCGGCGGCGGCCTCGCGCACGTTGGTGAGGTCGGCGAGGTCGAGTTCGACGAGTTCGGGCTCCACGGACGCGGTGCACGCGACCTGGTCCCGGGCGCTTCGCCCGCGTTCGCGGTCCCGACACGCCATGAGCACTCGCGCTCCGGCGCTGGCGAGGACACGAGCGCTGTGCAGGCCGAGCCCGGAGTTCGCGCCGGTGATGAGCACGGTGCGCCCGTGCTGAGCGGGCATGCTGAGTTCCGTCCAGTGCGCCATCCTCCGGAGCCTACCGAGAGTAGGGAGCGTGCCGGTAGGGACAGCACCTCCCGGCCCCGAACCGGGACGACGCGCCCCGCACGAGCGGATCGCGAGCGCGCCGCACACGGACGTAGTCTCGTGAGCCGTGCATGGCAACGTCGAACTCAGGATCTTCACCGAGCCGCAGCAAGGCGCGACCTACGACGACTTGCTGCGGGTCGCGAAAACCGCCGAAGCAGCTGGTTACGGAGCGTTCTTCCGCTCCGACCACTACCTGAAGATGGGTGACGTCAGCGGTCTGCCCGGACCCACGGACGCCTGGTTGACGCTCGCTGGGATCGCCCGCGAAACCGAACGCATCCGCCTGGGCACGCTCATGACCGCCGCGACGTTCCGCCTGCCCGGACCGTTGGCGATCTCCGCGGCTCAGGTCGACCAGATGTCCGGGGGCCGCGTCGAGCTCGGCCTCGGCAGCGGGTGGTACGAGCAGGAGCACGCGGCCTACGGCATCCCCTTCCCGAGCTTGCAGGAGCGGTTCGACCGCTACGCCGAGCAGCTCGAGATCATCACCGGTCTCTGGGAAGCCGACCCGGACCGACCGTACTCGTACACCGGCGACTACTACCAGATCTCCGAATCGCCGGCGTTGCCGAAACCGGTGCAGCGTCCCCGGCCCCCCGTGCTCATCGGAGGGACCGGCAAGAAGCGCACCCCGCTGCTGGCCGCGCGCCACGCCGACGAGTTCAACCTGCCGTTCGTGGACGTGGACACCGCCGCCGCGCAGTACGCGCGGGTGGCCGCCGCGTGCGCCGAACTCGGACGCGATCCGAACGAGATCACCCGCTCCGCGGCCCTCGTGCTGTGCGTGGGGCAGGACGAGGAGGAGATCGCGCGGCGCGCCGACGCGATCGGGCGCGACGTGGACGAGCTGCGGCAGAACGGGCTGTGCGGCACCCCGGACGAAGTCGTCGACCGCATCGGCACCTGGCGCGAACGCACCGGCCTCTCCCGCCTGTACCTGCAGGTGCTCGACCTGACCGATCTCGACCACCTCGACCTGGTGGCCGAGCGGGTGGCGCCTCAGCTGTGAGCGCCCAGCTGCGATCCGAGGAGGGGAACCGGCGAGCATGGCAACGACCGCGGCGCTGCAGGAGGAGCTGACCACCGCGCTGCCGGGCCTGGTGAGCACGGACCTGACCACGCGTGCGGCGTACACCTCGGACGCGTCCGTCTACCGGCAGGTCCCCCTCGCCGTCGTGCACCCGCGCGACGGCGAGGACGCCCGGGCGGCGCTGCGCCTGGCGACCGAGGGCGGGATCCCCGTCACCGCGCGCGGCGGGGGGACTTCCATCGCGGGCAATGCGCTCGGTCCCGGTATCGTCGTCGACTTCTCCCGCAACAGCGACCGGATCCTCGGCATCGACCCGGAGGCCCGCACAGCCCGAGTGCAACCGGGAGTCGTGCTCGACGACCTGCAGGCCGCCGCCGGCCGGCACGGCTTGGCCTTCGGCCCCGACCCGTCGACCCACTCGCGCTGCACCCTCGGCGGCATGATCGGCAACAACGCCTGCGGTGCGCGCTCGGTGCTCACCGGCACCACCGCCGACAACACGCTCGCGCTGACCATGCTGCGCCCCGATGGTTCGCAGCTCGACGTGCGCGGCAGCAGCACCGGTGACGAGCGCACCGACCAAGGCCTGCGCGCGCTCCGCGACAGCAACCGCGCGCTGCTGCGCACCGAACTGGGCCGGTTCAACCGCCAGGTCTCCGGATACGGACTGGGCCACCTGCTCGAGGAGAACGGCGGCGACGTGGCCAAAGCCCTCGTCGGCAGCGAAGGCACCTGCGGCCTGCTCACCGAAGCCACCGTGCAGCTCGTGGACGTACCCGCCGCGCGTGCCCTGCTCGTGCTCGGCTTCCCCGACGTCTACGCCGCGGCTGCCGCCGCCCCGGAGCTGGCCGCTGCGGGAGCCCGCACCGTCGAAGGCATGGCAGCGGACCTGCTCGCCGCGCTGCGCACCCGGCCGGGCAAAGCCGGAGCCGGCGCGGAGCTCCCGGACGGCGGTGCCTGGCTGTACTGCGAAACCGGAGGTGCCACCCGCGACGAGGCCCACCAGCGCGCCCGGCAACTGCAGCGGCGAGCGCGCGGGCATTCTGGGTCGGTGACCAGCACCGTGGTCACCGACCCGGCGGCGATGCGCGCGCTGTGGCACATCCGCGAGGCGGGTGCGGGTATCGTGACCCGGCTGCCGGACGGGGGAGCGGCCTGGCCCGGCTGGGAGGACTCGGCCGTGCCGCCGGAGCACCTGGCCGAGTACCTGCACGACCTGTACCGACTCCTCGGCGAGCACGGGTTGCGCGGAGTGCCCTACGGGCACTTCGGGGAGGGGTGCCTGCACCTGCGCGTCGACTTCGAACTGGGCACCGCCGAGGGACTGGCGCGCTACCGCTCCTTCCTCAACGAGGCCGCAGAGGTGCTCGTCGGTTACGGCGGATCGGTCTCCGGTGAGCACGGGGACGGCCGCGCCCGGTCCGAACTGCTCAGCACCATGTACTCCCCGGCCATGCTCACGTGCTTCGCCGGGTTCAAGCACCAGTTCGACCCCGCAGGACTGCTCAACCCGGGAGTGCTCGTCGACCCGGCGCCGCTGGACGCGGACGTGCGTCCCGGCCCCGGTGACCGCACCTTCGACCTCACCCCGGTGCACGCGCTGTCGGCCGACAACGGCTCGTTCCCCGAGGCGGTGCACCGCTGCGTCGGTGTGGGTGCGTGCCGGTCGATGCGCGGCGGCAGCATGTGCCCCTCGTACAAGGTCACCCGCGACGAGGTGCACTCCACCCGCGGGCGGGCGCGCGTGCTCGCCGAGATGCTCCGCGGCGAAACCATCCAGGACGGGTGGCGCTCGGAGGAGGTCCGCGAAGCCCTCGACCTGTGCCTGTCGTGCAAGGCCTGCGCCAACGACTGCCCGGTGAACGTGGACATGGCCACGTACAAGGCCGAGTTCCTGCACCACCACTACGCCGGGCGCCTGCGCCCGCGGGCGCACTACTCCATGGGCTGGCTCCCGCTGTGGTCGCGGCTGGTCACCGCTGTTCCCGGGGCGGCGCGGCTGGTCAACGCGCTGCTGTCCCGACCGCAGGTCGCGAACCGCGTGAAGGAGCTCGGCGGCATCGAATCGCGCCGCGAGATGATCCGCTTCGCCCCGCAGCCGCTCACGCGGTGGCTCCGGCGCCGCGGTTCCCGGGGCCGCAGCAGCGTCGTGCTGTGGCCCGACACGTTCACCAACTTCCACGAACCGCACGTGGGACGAGCAGCGGTGGAAGTGCTCGAGGCGCTCGGCCACCGCGTCGTGCTTCCGCAGCGGGAGGTCTGCTGCGGGCTGACCTGGCACTCCACCGGACAGCTCGACGTCGCGCGCCGCGTGCTGAAACGATCGCTGGATGCGCTCGCGCCGCACCTGGCCGTCGGCCGGCCGGTGGTGGGACTGGAACCCTCCTGCACGATCACGCTCCGCGCCGAAGCCGAGGAGCTGCTCCCGCACGACCCCCGGGCGCGGAAGCTGGCCGAGCACACCGTGACCCTCGCCGAGCTCGTTGCCGAGCACGACGGTCCGTGGCCGTTCGGACGGATCGACGCGGACGCGATCTGCCAGGTGCACTGCCACCAGGAGGCCAAGGGATCGCACGGGCCGGATCGGGAGGTGCTCAGCGCGCTCGGCATCGATCCGGACGTCGTGTCCGCCGGCTGCTGCGGACTGGCGGGCAACTTCGGTTTCGAGCGGGGGCACTGGGAGGTGTCCCAGGGCTGCGCCGAGCTCGAGCTGTACCCCAAGGTCCGCGCTGCCGGTGCGGGCGACCTCGTGCTCGCCGACGGGTTCTCCTGCCGGACGCAGATCGCGCAGGGAACGCAGCGGCGCGGGATGCACCTCGCCGAGGTGCTGCAGCGCGCCCTTCCGCGGCAGTGAACCCGCCCCACCGCTCGGCCACCGCCTTGCGGGCGCCCCATCGACGCGGGTGGCGATGGGCGTGCCCGCACCGGGTCGGCACCCGCGCCTGCGGTGGGCGGGCAGCCGGCGCAGGTAGTACGCCGGCCGCTCACCGCCGGCCAGGGGAGAGGACGCACCGATGCCGTGGGCGCGTCACTGCAGACGTGGATCGAGGTTCAGGGTCACGCCGGCTGCGCTCGGCTCGACCCGCTGGATGTCCCGGTCGGTGACCGGCAACATGCCGTCGAACGCGTCCAGCATGGCCTGCTGCGCCAGCGGAGCGATCTCCTCGGTGGTCACCTCGCGGCCGACCTCCGCGGACAGGGACGTCACGCCCGCGTCCTTGATGCCGCACGGGACGATCCGGTCGAACTCGCTCAGGTCCGCGTTGCAGTTCAGTTCGATGCCGTGCATCGTCACGCCCTGCTGGACCCGGATGCCGATCGCCGCGATCTTGCGCTCCGGCCGCGCGCCGTCCGCGGGCAGCCACACACCGCTGCGACCCTCCACTCGCCCGGAGGGCAGGTCGTACTGATCGCACACCGAGATCAGCGCCTGCTCCAGGCGGCGGACGTAGTCGACCACATCGATCGGATCGGTCAGCGCGATGATCGGATAGCCCACCAGTTGCCCCGGTCCGTGCCAGGTGATCTTCCCGCCACGATCGACGTCGATCACCGGGGTGCCGTCGTCCGGGCGGTCCTCGGGCCCGGTGCGCTTGCCCGCCGTGTACACCGAGGGGTGTTCCAGCAGTAGTAGCGTGTCCGGTGTTTCGCCGTCCCCGCGTCCCCGCACCAGCTCGCGCTGGAGGTCCCACGCGGACTGGTAGTCGATCATGCCGAGTTCGCGCACCTCGACGGGCTCCTGCGAGGCGCGACAGGTTTTCGCCGTGTTGCTCACGGGCGTCAGCTTACGCCCGCACCGCAACGCGGCAGGCCGGCCTCGCGAAGCAGAGCACCTAGCCGTCCGAGTCCGGTGCCTGAGCGGTGGAACGCGCCCCCAGTGCCGCGGCCAGCGCGGCGGAGAGCGTGGGGTGCGTGAAGGTGAACCCGCGGCCTTCCAACTCGGTGGGCAAGGCCCGCTGCCCGCCGAGCAGCTCACCGGAGAGCTCCCCCAGCGCGGCCCGCAGGGCGAAACCGGGAATCACCCACGGGGCGGGCCGGTGCATGTGCTCGGCGAGGTTCCGGGTGAACTCGGCGTTGGTGACCGGTGCAGGGCCCGTCAGGTTGACCGGGCCGGAGATCTCAGGTCGCTCCAGCACGAACCGGATCGCCGCGACCTCGTCCTCGAGGGAGATCCACGGCATGAACTGCGTCCCCGCCCCCAAGCGGGCGCCGAGCCCGCAGGCGAACAGCGGGCGCAGCCTTCCGAGCAGGCCACCGCCCGCGGCGAGGACGAGGCCGGTGCGCAGCACGACCACGCGGGCCTCGGCTTCCCCGGCCGCCCGCTCCCACCGCTGGCAGAGGTCGGGGATGAAGCCCGTCCCGGCCGGGCTCGTCTCCGTGACCGGGTGTGCGCCCGTGTCGCCGTAGAACCCCACCGCCGAGGCGTTGACCAGGACGGGGACGCCGTGGCGCGACACCGCGCGGGCCAGCACCGTCGTGGGGCGCAGCCGGGAGTGCAGCAGGGTGCGCTTGCGGGCCGCGTTCCAGCGGCGTTCTGCGATGCCGGCGCCGCAGAGGTTCACCACCGCATCCGCCTCGTCCAGCGCATCCGAGGGAACGTCGCCCCTGTTCGGGTCCCACTCCCGCTCGTCCGGGGCGTGGGCGGTGCGGCGGACGAGGCGGAGGACGTCGTGCCCACCGCTCCGCAGGGCGGGGACCAGACGCGTCCCGATCAGTCCGGAGGATCCGGCGACAACCACGCGCATGCTTCGAATCGTCCCGTACTGCGTCCGTTCGTGCGATAGCGAGCGGCCCGCGGAATCGGTCGTTCCGCGGGCCGCGGGCTGAGCACCGGAAGCGGTGGCTGGGAAGGGAGTGCCGCTCACAGACCGAGGTCGGCCTCGAACGCCCCCTCCTCCAAGCGGTGCTTCACCGTGTTGAGGAAGCGGGCCGCGTCCGCACCGTCGACCAGGCGGTGGTCGTAGGACAGCGCCAGGTAGGCCATGGAGCGGATCGCGATGGTGTCCCCGCCGGTCTCGTCGGAGACGACGACCGGACGCTTGACCACGGAACCGGTGCCGAGCATGCCCACCTGCGGAGGGTTGAGGATGGGCGTGTCGAACAGCGCGCCGCGGCTGCCGGTGTTCGTGATGGTGAACGTCCCCCCGGCCAGCTCGTCCGGTTTGATCTTGTTGTTCCGGGTCCGCTCCGCCAGGTCGGCGGTCTTGCGCGCGAGGCCACCGAGGTTGAGGTCACCGGCGTCGTGGATCACGGGGGAGACCAGACCACGGTCCGTGTCCACCGCCACCGACAGGTGCTCCGCACCGTGGTAGGTGATCTGCTTGTTCTCCTCGTCGATCGAGGCGTTGAGCTTCGGGTGCAGCTTGAGCGCCTCGACCGTGGCCTTCTCGAAGAACGGCAGGAAGCTGAGCTTCACCCCTTCGGCGGCGGCGAAACCGTCCTTCGCCCGCTCGCGCAGCGAAGCGATCCGGGTGACGTCCACCTCGATCACCGTGGTCAACTGCGCCGCCGTCTGCAGCGACTCGACCATGCGTCGCGCCAGCAGCTGCCGCAGGCGGGACATGTTCTGCGTGGTGCCGCGCAGCGCCTGGTCCTCCGGTGACGGCTCGGCGGCGCTCGGCGCGGCGGGGGCGGATGTAGTGCTCGCCGGAGCAGCCGCGGCTGGAGCTTGCTGCTTCGCATCGATCGCGGCCTGCACGTCCTGCTTGCGGATGCGGCCGCCAACACCGCTGCCGCTGATCGCGGACAGGTCGATGCCGTGCTCGTTGGCGAGCTTGCGAACCAGCGGTGTGACGTACGGGGTGCTGCCGGCGGGCGCGGCCGCAGCGGCCTCCTGCTGAGCGGGGGCCGCAGGGGTGGCCGGCGCTGCGGAGGACTCCGCGGGAGCCGGGGCCGGCGGAGTCGGAGCCGGCTGAGCTGGGGCAGGCTGCTGCTCCTGCGGAGCCGGTTGCTGCTCCTGCGGTGCCTGTTGTTGCTGGACAGGTGCTGCAGGTTCAGGTTGGGCGGGCGGCTGCTCCGGCTGCGACGGCTGTTCCGGAGCGGCCGGAGCGCTCGGCGCGGGTGCCCCCGTGCCGACCACCGCGAGCTTCGAGCCGACCTCGACGGTGTCGTCCTCACCGGCCACGATCTCCAGGATCGTGCCGCCGACGGGAGAGGGAACCTCGGTGTCGACCTTGTCCGTCGAGACCTCGAGCAGCGGTTCGTCGACTTCGACGGTGTCGCCGACCTGCTTGAGCCACCGCGTGATCGTGCCCTCGGCGACGCTCTCACCGAGCGCCGGCATGGTCACGTCGGTACCTCCGGCCCCACCGCCTTCGGCCGCACCGCTTTCGGCCGTGGCGGGTGCCGGGGCCGGCGCCGCCGGCTGCTCCTGCTGCTGGGGCTGTTCCTGGGCGGCGGGCTGCGGTTCGGCTGCCGGCTGCTCCTGCTGGGCAGGAGCCTCGGCCTGTGCTCCGGCGGTTTCCGAGCTGTCCGCGAGGACTGCGAGTTCCGCGCCGACCTCGACGGTGTCGTCCTCCTGGGCGATGATCTGCTGGAGCACACCAGCCGCGGGGGAGGGAACCTCGGTGTCGACCTTGTCCGTCGAGACCTCGAGCAGCGGTTCGTCGACTTCGACGGTGTCGCCGACCTGCTTGAGCCACCGCGTGATCGTGCCCTCGGCGACGCTCTCACCGAGCGCGGGCATCTGGATTGAGAAGGCCATCGTCTGTTGACTCCTCGTGGTGTGGCGGGGTGCGGGCTGAATCCGGTGCCGAGGTCAGCCGTGCACGTGCAGCGGCTTGCCGGCCAGGGCGAGATGCGCCTCCCCCAGAGCTTCGGACTGGGTGGGGTGCGCGTGCACCAGCGGAGCAACGTCCTCCGGGAGCGCTTCCCAGTTGTAGATGAGCTGGCCCTCGCCGATCAGTTCGCCCACGCGGTCGCCGATGAGGTGCAGGCCGACCACCGGTCCGTCGGTGACCCGCACCACCTTGGCCGCACCCGTCGTCTTGAGGATCTGGCTCTTGCCGTTGCCGGCCAGGTCGTAGGTGAACGCTTCCACCGAGCCGTGCTTCTCCTTGGCCTCGGCTTCGGTCAGGCCCACCGAGGCGACCTCGGGCCGGCAGTACGTCACGCGCGGGATCCCGGCCTCGTCGATCGCGGGCGGGGTGAGTCCGGCGATGTCCTCGGCGATGAACACGCCCTGCTGGAAACCGCGGTGCGCCAGCTGCAGCCCCGGAACGATGTCGCCCACGGCGTACACCCCGGAGACGTTCGTGCGCAGTCGTTCGTCGGTGCGAACGAACCCGCGCTCCATCTGGATGCCTGCCTCCTCGAAGCCGACCCCGGTGGTGCTCGGCCCGCGGCCGACCGCCACGAGCATGAGATCGGCCTCGTGCTGCTCACCGTTTTCCAGGCTGACGGTGACGCCGTCGGAGGTCTGCTCGGCGCCGGTGAACTTCACGCCGGTCTTGAACTTGATGCCCCGTTTGCGGAAAGAACGCTCCAGGCGCTTGGAGAGGAACTCGTCCTCGTTCGGCACCAGGTTCGGCAGCGCCTCGACCACGGTGACCTCGGCGCCGAAGGAACGCCAGACGCTGGCGAACTCCACGCCGATCACGCCACCGCCCAGCACAACGACCTTGTTCGGGACGTGGTCGAGGTTCAGCGCCTGCTCGCTGGCGATGATGCGTCCGTCCAGCTCCAGGCCCGGCAGCGTCTTGGAGTAGGAACCGGTGGCGAGAACGATGTTCTTGCCGGTGTAGCGCTCGCCGCCGACCTCGACGGTGTGGCTGTCCACCAGACGGCCTTCACCCTCGACGTAGGTCAGGTTGTGCGCCTTCGCCAACCCGTGCAGGCCCTTGTGGAGGCCTCCGACGACCCCGTCCTTGTAGGAGTTGACACCGGCCATGTCGATGCCCTCGAGGGAGGCCTTGACGCCGAACTGATCGGCTTCGCGGGACGAATCCGCGATCTCCGCGGCGTGCAGCAGTGCTTTGGTGGGGATGCACCCGCGGTGCAAACAAGTCCCACCGAGCTTGTCCTTTTCAATGAGGACGACGGACAGGCCGAGCTCGGCCGCGCGGAACGCGCAGGCGTAGCCCCCCGAACCGCCGCCGAGAATGACCAGATCGGCGGACGTGTCGGTCACTTTGCTCTCCTCGACAGGCATCGTTGACTCGCTGTTGGTGTCCGGCGGACCACGGGTCAACCACCGGACCCTGAAGGTCACCGGCCCATACGACATCTTGTCACCACGGCGGAACGACGTGCGATGTGGGCTCGGTGCTCATGCCCAGCGGTCGCCTGCAATGGCCGGGCCATCGGGTGATCTGGTCAAACCCGGGTACAACCCCGTTCGAGCGCCCTATCGCCGATGGCATCATCAACGTACGGGACCGGTGGATTGTTCCGGAACATCCACCTCGGAGTGGCGAGCCGCACAGCAGTTGGCGGTGCGGAGGCGGTGTCCTGTTCCGTGGCGGTGGGTACGCGGACGCGCGCCCGGTGCGGGCAGGGCAGTGCGGGCAGGAGGTAAGCGTGGGTCTGTTCGATCGCCTGCGGAGGAAACGCCGGTCCAGGGGAGTTCGGTCGGCGGACTCGCAGGACGTTGACCACCTCGTTGCCTGGGCCGGACAGCGGCACGGCGTCGAGGGCTACCTCGAGCCGCGCACCGCGGTCACCGAGACGACCCTCATGCTGATAGCCCATGACGGAGAGTGGACGCGTCGGCGTGTCGACGGGCCCGGCGCGGGGTTCAAACTTACCCGCAAGATCGGTGTGCCCTGCTACGAAGTGACCAAGGTCGGATATCCCCAGCGGATGCGCGACTACCAGGCGCGGCAGCGCATCCTGCGCAAACGCGGGATGCAGTCCGGGAACTGATCCGTCGCCCCGCGGCCCCGGCGCAGGTGGTTCCCGCCGGGACCGCGGTGCACGCTCCGGACAGCGACCCGCCGCCGGGCTCAGCCCCGCTCGGCGATGTCGGCGAGCACGGCGGCCAGCGTGCGCACCGGCACACCCGTCCCGCCCTTCGGGGTGTAGCCCCACACCGAGTTCGTGTTGTAGGCCGGGCCCGCCACGTCGATGTGCGCCCACGAGACCCCGTCGGCCACGAACTCCTCGAGGAAGTGACCGGCCACGAGCATGCCGCCCCAGCGCTGCCCCGTCACGTTCGTCATGTCCGCCAGCTTCGAGTCCAGCTCTCCGCGCAGCTCCTCCGGCAACGGCATCGGCCAACCGTTCTCCCCGACGGCACGCGACTTCTGGGCCACCCGGTCCCGGAACTCCTCGCTGCCCATGATCCCCGGAGTTCGGTTGCCCAGCGAGACCACCTGGGCCCCGGTGAGGGTGGAGGTCTCCACGAGGTAGTCGGGACTGTCCTCGCAGGCACGGCTGATCGCGTCGGCGAGGATCAGGCGTCCCTCGGCGTCGGTGTTGAGCACCTCGACCGTTGTGCCGTTGTACATGCGCAGCACATCGCCCGGACGGTAAGCGCTGCCGGAGGGCATGTTCTCCGCCATCGGGACCGTGGCGGTGATCTCCAGCGGGTAGTGCAGCTTGGCCGCGAGGACCATCGTCGCGACCACGGCCGCCGCGCCCGCCATGTCGGAGGTCATGTCGGGCATGCCGGGGCCGGGCTTGAGCGAGATCCCGCCCGTGTCGAACGTGACCCCCTTGCCGATGAGCGCGACCTTCGAGGTGGCCTTCGGCCCCGAGTACCGCAGCCGCACCACGCGCGGCGGGCGGACGGAACCCGCGCCGACCCCGAGCACGCCTCCGTAACCGTGCTTGCGGAGGTCGTCTTCGTCCAGCACGTCCACCTCGAGCCCGGCGCTCTTGGCGAGATCGCCGGTGCGTTCAGCGAACGCGGCCGGGTAGAGGTCGTTCGGCGGCGTGTTGACCAGGTCCCGCGCGAGGTTGACCGCTTCGGCGATCGCGCCGGCGCCCTTGAGCGTGGACCGCTCCTGCTCCTGGACGTCCGGCACGACGAACTCCACGGAGCCGACCGGCGCCTCGTCGGAGGTCGACTTGTACTCCCGGTACGAGTAGGCCCCCATCACGGTTCCCTGCACCGCCGCCGACAGGTCCAGGGCGGACAGGGTGGTGGCCGCGCGTTCCGTGCCCGCCAGCGCGCGTGCGGCGGCACCGGAGGCGCGTCGCACGGTCTCGGTGCTCACACCGTCCTCGCCGGGCTTGCCGAGCCCCACTCCGAGCAGCACGTCGGCCTGGCAGCGGGAGCTGGCGGGCAGGCGGGTGACCTCCTCCGCGTTGCCGGTGGCTCCCATGGTGCTGAGCACATCGGCCAGCGAGCCCGGGAAGCAGTCCGCGACGGACTCGCTTCCGGGCGCCGGTTCCGGGCCGTCCGCGCCGTTGACGAGGCCGAACACGATCACGTCGGCGGCCAGCTTGCCCAGCGGTGCGTCGCTCAGGGTGAGGTTCGGGTTGTTCACGTGGCTCCTCCGGATCACGAGATGCGCTGTTCCCGGCCCGCGTGTCGGGGGAGCGCGGTCCCGCGCAGGCGCAGCGCTGCGGTGAGCCGCGTTCCCGCCATCGAGGCATCGGGTGTCCACCCGCACTGTAGAACGAGTGCGGGCGGCGGCCTCGCCGGTCGCGCCGGCCCACCGTCCGAGGGGCGCTCGGTAGGCTGAACGAGCGGCTGCGGCGCGGGGCCGCGCAGCGGGTGCAGAATCAACCGACGGATGGCTGTCAGACCCGATGTGCTCTGCGAGGGTGGTCGCGTGTCCCCTTGTGCCGGCGCCGTTGAGACTCCCCGTGGCCGGTCGAGCACCACGCGGGCCCTTCCGTGCACGCTCGGCGCGATGCTCGGGGCCGGGGTGCTGCTCGCTCCCGCGCCCGCGATGGCGGCGGCGGGGAGGTGGTTGCCGCTGAGCGTGCTGCTCGCGGTGGCCACCGCAGCCTGCACGGCGGTGGCCGCGACGCACCAGGGGGCGATCTACCGCTCGCCGGCACCGTCCTACGCCTGCACCCGTGCCCGCCTGGGCGTGGTACCCGGGCGCATCAGCGCGAGCACCTCGCTGGTGGGGCAGATCGCGGCCACGGCTGTGCTCGGTCGGCTCGTCGCCGAGCTGCTGTTCCCGGCCGCACCCGCGGCGATGGCGCCGATGGTGATCCTCGGAAGCGTCGTCGCCACAGTGGCCGGAGCGCGCATTCGCGGCGGGGTGGCGTGGGCCTGGCTCGCGGTGACCCTCGCGACTCCCGTGCTGGTAGCGGCCACCGGATTCGCGATCGCACCGCCGGAGGCGCCTGCGGCCACGCCGAGCTCCGCCGGAGCTCTCGGGGTCACCGGAGCAGCCGGGGTGCTCTGCTTCGCGTTCTTCGCAGGCGGAAGAGCGTCCACGCCGGATGCAGCCGGCGGGGGCGGCGTCGGGGGTCGTGTCGCCGCCCTGTCGCTGCTGGGGACGACGGGCGCGCTCGTGCTTTTCCTCGCCGCGTGCGTGCACCAGCTCGGGTCGGCTCGGTTGGCCCTCTCGGAGAATCCGCTGCGCGACGTGCTCACCGCAGCCGCCGCGTCCGATCTCGTCCCGCTGGTCAGCTCGCTGGCCGCGGTGGGACTCCTGCCCGCGTTGCTCGCGGCCCTGGACGGGGTGCGCGGTACCGCGCGGGCGGTGCTCGAGGAGCGCGATCTGCCCGGTGTGCTGGGCCGCACCGGGGGGTCGGGAAGGCCCTACCTGCTCGACCTCTCCGGCGGGGTGCTCGCGGCGTGCCTCGCAGCACTCCTGGAACCCGTGAGCGCGATGGTGTTCGCGGCGTGCTGCCTGCTCGTGCACTGCGCCCTGACGAACGCCAGTGCACGCTTGAGCCTGCACGACCGCACGGCGCCGCGCGTGTGGGCGGCCCGCACCACCTGCGCGGGGATGGGGCTGTCGGTGGTCCTGTTCATGAGCATGCCGGTGCACGCGCTGCTGGCGACGGCGGGGACCGCGGCGGCGGGGCCGATCGTTGCCGGAGTCTACACACGCCGCTGGAGTTGAGGTCCATGCTCGACAACGCTCACCCGGCCGGAACCGCCGCAACGGCGGCGACCGTCACCTGGCACTACGGCAACCAGATCTTCTACCGGTTCCGCCGTCTGGACGGCTCGCTCGGAACCGTGCACCCGGCGCGCGTGCTCGACGACGACGGTGACCGGATGCTCTGCTGGGTCGTGGCCGGCACCCCGATCCGCATCACCACCTCGCCCGACGGGCGCACCCCGCGGCAGCTTCCCGTGGACGAACGGTTCCGCGTGTCCCGCGTTCCCGCGCGCTCGACGTGGTCCGGCACGTCGACGCTGCGGCTCGTCTACAGCCACCGGTGGGCCTCGGTGTGGTGGTTCTTCGACGCGGACGGATCCTTCCGCAACTGGTACGTCAACCTCGAGGTGCCGCTCGGGCGCGACGCGGCCGGGGTCGATCGGACCGACGGTGTGCTCGACGTCGAGGTCTTCCCGGACCGCAGCTGGCGGTGGAAGGACGAGGACGAGCTCGCGCCCGCGCTGGCGGCCGGGCGGCTCGGGCGGGCGCACCTCGATCGGCTCCGCCTCGAAGCCGACCGGATGATCGCTCTGGCCGAGGCCGGCCAGTTCCCGTTCGACGGCACGTACTGCACGGAGTGCCCCGATCCCGACTGGCCGCTCGCCGAACTCCCCGCTGAACTGCTGTCCTGAGCGCGGGAGGGGAGCGCTCCGGGGTCGAACCGGGACGTGGCCACCGCGCACCGGCGGTGCGCACAGCGCGCAGTCCTGCCCGTGTGCCCCGGGCCTGCGCTTTTCAGGCGACGAGCGGGCGCGATACGGTACGCACATGAGTGGAGCACTGCCTTTTACCCGGATTCAGAACGATCAACCGACCTCGCCGGAGCGGCGCTCGGAGGTACTCGAGAATCCGGGATTCGGGCAGTTCTTCACCGACCACATGGTGACGATCCGCTGGTCCCAGGAGAAGGGATGGCACGACGCGCGCGTCGAGCCGTACGGGTCGCTGACCTTTGATCCGGCGACGACGGTCCTGCACTACGGCCAGGCGATTTTCGAGGGGCTGAAGGCCTACCGGCAGCCCGACCGCTCCGTCGCGGCGTTCCGTCCGGAGGCCAACGCTCGCCGTTTCCAGTCCTCGGCGCGACGCCTGGCGATGCCGGAGATGCCGGAGGAACTGTTCCTCGCCTCGCTGCAGGAGTTGCTCGCCGTGGACGGCGAGTGGGTTCCCGAGGAGGGGGAGAGCGCTCTCTACCTGCGGCCGTTCATGATCTCCACGGAGGTCAGCCTCGGCGTCAACCGCCCGTCGAACAGCTACCTCTACGTGCTGCTGGCGTCCCCGGCGGGCTCGTACTTCGCCGGTGGCGTCAAGCCGGTCACCGTGTGGCTCAGCCACGAGTACGTGCGCGCCGCACCGGGCGGAACGGGCGCCGCGAAGTTCGCCGGGAACTACGCCGCGTCGTTCGCGGCGCAGCAGGACGCCGTCGAGCAGGGCTGCGACCAGGTCGTCTGGCTCGACGCTGCCGAACGGCGGGTGGTCGAGGAAATGGGCGGCATGAACCTGTTCTTCGTGTTCGGTTCGGGCTCCGAGGCGCGTCTCGTGACACCGGAGCTGAGCGGGAGCCTGCTGCCCGGCATCACGCGCGAGTCCCTGCTGCAGTTGGGCAGGGACCTGGGAATGCCGGTGGAGGAGCGCCGCATCACCACGGACGAGTGGGAGAAGAAGGCCAACAGCGGCGAACTGAGCGAGGTGTTCGCCTGCGGGACCGCCGCCGTGATCACGCCCGTCGGGCACGTCAAGCACCGCGACGGGGCGTTCACGATCGGCGACGGCAGCCCGGGTGAGATCTCCATGAAGCTGCGGGAGCACCTGACCGGGATCCAGCACGGGGCGACCGCGGACGCGCACGGATGGATGACCCGGCTGGCCTGATCACCGCCTGATCGGTGGCAGGTGGGCAGGACCGGATCCGGGGAGGGGAGCGGTGCGGTCCTGCCCACCGGTCCGAGGCACCGCAGTGCGACGCCTCCGCCGGGAAGGCGGTTTATCCACTGTGGACTTGTCAAGGATCCGTGGGCGTGTGGAGGGGCGAGCACGTGCTGCGCTGCACCGCGCATCAGCGCACGGGTGGCGGTCGCTGTCGCAGGCCTCCGTCCTCATCGGAGCGAGTCGAGTGGACGGAACCGCACCACCTGCCGGGAGGCCGGGAGGTGCGCCGCGAGTCGGAGCACGAGCGCGCGACCGCGGGACGGCGCGACGCCGCCGGGGCATCCGCGTGCGTTGTGGACGGTTGAGGCGGCTTCGTGCGGAGGTTCCTCGTCGAACGCATGTGCCCACCATGCCGCGGGCGTTCGGGAGCGTGCCACCGGAAACGCGTCTCGCCATCTCATCGTGTGAAACTCGTGTTCGACTGCATCAGGTGGTCCTCGCCTCGGGCGGGCCTGCCGCTTCGGTACAGGTCATCGAGCCCCAGCCGTGCCGGGGGAGCGGCCGAGCGTTCGCCGCTTCGGCCGGGGTTCACCTCAGAGGGGGAGCGAGCCGACTGCCAGCGCGATCGTGACGCCCAGTTCGCTGGCGGCACCGAGGATGTCCCCTGTGATCCCGCCGAAGCGGGTGCGCACGTGGTGCGCGAACGCCCACAGGGCCGCGCCCGCGAGGACCACGGCGAGCGCACCGGACAGGGATCCGCCCAGCGCGCCGATCCCCGTCAGCACGACCCACCAGGCGGCGACGGCCCAGTTCGGCTGCGTGCCCGCGACCAGCGCCCCCATGCCCTCCTGGCGGGCCGCCGGCACACCCCGCCGGCAGCACAGCGTGAACCCGGCGCGCCCGACCGCGCAGGCGACGACGATGAACAGCCACTGCCCGGCACCGGCCAGCGCGGCCAGGGACACCGCCTGGATCCCCGCGGTCAGCACCAGCGCCACCACCGCGAACGGGCCGGTGCTGCCGTCGCGCATCACGTCCAGCGCGCGTTCCGGCGGCCCGTAGCAGCCGAGCCCGTCCACCGCGTCGGCGAGCCCGTCGAGGTGCATGCCCCGCGTCAGCAGTGCCAGCAGGGCCACGCCGAGCAACCCCGCGAGCAGCCCCGGGGCCCCCAGCAGGCCGAGCACCGCCAGGGCGAGCGCGGTGATCCCGCCCAGCAGCCCACCCACCACGGGGGCGAAGGAGATGGCCTGACGCGTGGTGCGCGCGTCCACGCGATCGGTGCCGAGCGGCAGGACGCTCAGCCAGGAGACCGACAGCCGGAACCCGTCACCCGCGGACGTCACAGCTGCTGGTCCTGCGGGCTCGGCCCCGAGGCCTCCGCAGCGCCGGGGCCGCCGACCCCGGCCTCGGCGAAGGTCGCCATCTCGCGCAGCACCCGGACGGCGGCGGTGAGCACCGGCAGCGCCGTGACGGCCCCGGAGCCCTCGCCGAGCCGCATCCGCGCGTCCACGAGCGGCTCGAGGTCGAGGTGCTCAAGCACCGCGGCCGACCCCGGCTCGGCCGAGCGGTGCCCGGCCAGCCACCACCGGTGCGCGCCCGGCGCGAACTCCTCGGCGACGAGCGCCGCTGCTCCGAGGACGAAGCCGTCGAGCACCACCGGGGTGCGGCGCACGGCCGCCTGCGCGAGGAAGCCGGCGAGCCCGGCGATGTCCGCCCCGGCGGAGGTGCGCAGCAGGGCGAGGGGATCGGTGAGCACCGGTCGGGCCCGCCGCAACGCGTCCCGGATCGTCGCCGTCTTGCGCATCCACGCCCGGTCGTCGATGCCGGTGCCGCGGCCCACGACCGCCACCGGTTCGCGGCCGGTCAGCGCGGCGATCAGCACCGAGGCGGGAGTCGTGTTGCCGATGCCCATGTCCCCTCCGACGAGGAGGTCCGCACCGGAGTCGACCTCCTCGTCGGCGATCGCGCGCCCCGCCCGCACGGCCGCTTCGGCCTCCTCGGGGGTCAGCGCGTCCGCGCGGTCGATCTCCCCCGAGCCGCGCCGGACCTTGTGCGTGCTGATCGCCGCGGGGGTCTCGGCGTCCACCGCCATGTCCACCACGCGCACGCTCGCCCCCGCGTTCGCCGCGAGCACGTTGACCGCCGCGCCGCCGGCGAGGATGTTGTGCACCATCTGGGCGGTGACGTCCCGCGGGTAGGCGGAGACCCCGCCGGTGGACACGCCGTGGTCCCCGGCGAACACGACGACGCGCGGCCGGGAGAACGGACGCGGCGGGCACACGCCCTGCCGTGCGCTGACCCACACGCCGAGCTCCTCCAGCCGGCCGAGGGCACCAGCCGGTTTCGTCAGCTGCTCCTGGCGGGCCACGGCCTGGCGGCGCGCCTGCTCATCGGGCTCGGGAACGGCGGGGAACGAGGCGGGCGGCGCAACGCCGCCGGTGGGTTCGGGGGACACCGGCATACCTCCCGGGGTCGGGTGCGGGGAAGTGGTCAGCGCAGCCGCAGCGGAACTCCGGCCACGAGCAGCTCGACTCGCGCGCACAGCTCGGCCAGCTGCGCGTTGGACGCGCCGAGCTCGTCGCGGAACAGCCTGCCCGCACGTGTTCCGGGCACGACTCCGAGGCCGACCTCGGCGGAGACGAACACCAGGTTCGACGGGCTCGCCCGGGCCGCTTCGAGCACCGCAGCGCGGTGCCGCTCGACCCGGCGCAGAGCCGCGTCCTCCCGGTCCCACGCCCCGGTGTCGTCCAGCACCCCGGTCAACCACGTCGCCATGTCGTCGACGAGCACGGTCCGGTCGGCAGCGCTCGTGCGCAGGGCCCGGGCGAGGGCGTCGGAGTCGGGCGCCTCCACGGTGCGCCAGTGCTCCGGGCGGCGGGCGCGGTGCTGCTCGATGCGCGCTGTCCACTCGCCGTCCGCGGGGTCCTGGCGCGCTGTCGCGACGTAGTCCACCCGGTCGGCGGCGGAGACCAGGCCCTCGGCGTGCGCGGACTTGCCCGAGCGGGCACCGCCCAGGACCAAGGCGTGTTCCGCCACCACAGACCTCCTGTCTCGAGTGCCCCGCAACGCTACCCGGGCCGGGAGGCGGGAGCGCAGCACCCGGGCCCGCGGTGTGATCCGGTTCGCCGCACCGGGTCGGAGGAGCGCTACCGCGGGCTCACCGGAGCTGGTGGGCGTCCTTCGGGGTGAGCCGCGGCCGCGGCACGCGCAGCTTCCGGATCTGCATCGCCCGCGTGAACGCGTACCAGCCCAGGGAGAACGGGCGGTCCTTCGAGTCGGGGTACTTCGCGCGCACGCGCTTGTTCACGTGCCGCGCGAGCAGCGTGCCCTCGACGACCATCGTCAGCAGCAGGATCAGGCACAGCAGGGTGGCGTACTGCTGGATCAGCACGTTCTGGGTGAGGGTGATGGCGAACACCACGAGCACCAGGGGCATGAACAGGCCCATGAGGTGCCGCCGCGTGTCCACGATGTCGCGCACGTACGCCCGGACCGGGCCCTTGTCCCGCGGCATGAGGTAGCGGTCGTCGCCCTGCATCATGCGTTCCCGGCGTTCGGCCGCTGCCTTTTTGCGCTCCTGCTTCGTTCCGCGGGAGCGTTTGATCGCTTCCCGCTGGTTCTTCGGCGGCGGGGACACGGGGCCGCGTCGCCCCTGGGAGTCGCGACGCTTCGGCGTCGGGCGGCCCTTCTTCGGGGTGTGCCCGCCGCTGCCCTCCGGGGCGGACTGGGCAGCCTCGGCGTCGGAATGCCCGTTCGCGGTGGTGGCGGGCGTGGTCTGCGCAGTGTTGTTACGGCGGAGGAACCTCACACCACCAGGGTATTCGACCGGTCCGCCCCTTCGTCAGCAGCTCGGGCAGCAGCAAGTCCCCAGGGCATCGGGCCGGTGGTGGTAGCGTGGGACGCGTTCCGCGCTGCCCGCCCAGCTTCCCGACTGCCCGCCCGGCTGGGGCGCAGCGGGCGATCGCCGGCCGGTGCTGATGCCGCGGCCGGTCTGCTGCGGGTGATTCAGCAGGTTCACCGCAGCCGCGGCCCGGGCATCTGTGTCACCATGGGCCCGGGAATATCCGGATCGGCGATATGGTTGCAGCAGCCGCCGGATTCGGATTGAACGAGACCGCTAGGGAGAGTCCATGACCGCCCAGGACACCATGACGGAGGCGCCGGCGCACGGGGTTACGCTGACCGACTCGGCCGCCCAGAAGGCCAAGGCGCTGTTGGAGCAAGAGGGTCGCGACGACATGCACCTGCGCATCGCGGTCCAGCCCGGTGGTTGTGCCGGCCTGCGGTACCAGCTGTTCTTCGACGAGCGCTCGCTGGACGGAGACGCGCGCGTGGACTTCGCCGGCCTCGGCGTCGTCGTCGACCGGATGAGCACCCCGTACCTGCAGGGTGCGGTGATCGACTTCGTGGACAGCATCGAGAAGCAGGGCTTCACGATCGACAACCCCAACGCGGGCGGTTCCTGCGCCTGCGGTGACTCGTTCCACTGACGAGGTCGGTTCCCTGAGCACGAGGGCCGGTGCCGGTCACCGGCCCTCGACGCATCTCGGGGCCTGGTACCTCGTGGCCCTGGGCGTACCTGTGGTCCGACGTGCCGGTGGTCCGACGTGCCGGGCCCTCCTCAGGAGCCCGCGGCGACTCGCACCGTCTCGGCGTGCACGGTGACCTCGTCGCCGATCCGCAGCGGGCGGCCGCGCCGGGTCTCCGTCTCCCCGTTGACCGCGACGAGCCCGTCACCGATCACCACCTTCGCCTCGCCGCCGTGCTCGACCAGCCCGGCGAGCTTGAGCAGCTGACCCAACCGGATCTCCTCGTCGCGAATGGGAATCTCCCGCATGGGATCCATTCTCCTCAGGCGCGGACGTCCCGCGGACGCGGGTGAGCGGTCCGTGCGCGCGGTCACCGCAGCGCCGATCGGACGAGGACCGGCCCGGTGGGAGCTGCAGCCCCGGGCGGGTGCTGACGCGGCCCCGCCGGCTGGAACCGCGGTCAGCGGACGGCGACGACGACCATGCGCGCGTGGTGCTCCGTCAGCGCTGCACCGTCCGGGCCGCAGCCGTGGACCTCGCGGAAGCCGGCGCCCGTCAGCCAGTCCCGCAGCTCGGGGAAGCCGAGCAGGCGCACGGTGAACGCGGTGCGCCGCGCCCGGCCGTCGCGGACGACGGTCCTCTCGGTGCGGATCTGCTGCGTCAGCGGGTCGAGCCGCGGCCGGTCGACGAGCAGGTCCCCGTCGCGCTCGCGCACCACGGACGTGCTGAACGCACCCATCATGCCGAGCGGGTTCATCAGCTCCAGCGCGAAGCGCCCGCCGGGGCGCAGCACCCGGGCCACTTCGTCGAGGACGCGGCGGTTCTCCTCGTCGGAGAAGTAGCCGAACGAGGTGAACCAGCTGAGCACGGCGTCGAACCCCTGCTGGAAGGGCAGGCTGCGCATGTCGCCCCGGACGTAGGCGGTGGTGACACCGCGCTCGGCCGCGTCCCCGCGGGCCAGGTCGAGGAACTCCTCCGCGGTGTCCACTCCCGTCACGTGCGCGCCGCGCTCCGCGATCCGGTTCGCCAAGCGCCCGTGCCCGCAGGCCAGGTCGAGCACCCGAGTGCCGCGGTCGATGTGCAGCAGCCGTTCCACCAGTGCCGCTTCACGGTCGCTGCGCTGCGCCGACAGCTCCGGTTCGTAGAAGTAGAGGTAGTCGGCGTCGAACACCTCGGAGGCGGTGAACTCGGACTCGGTCATGGGGACCTCCGCGGGTCGCGTCCTCGGCCCACTCAGTGTGGATCACCTCACGCGCCGCTCGTGCCGGGGTGCAGCACCCGGCTGAGCGCGGCGATCTCGGCGGTGCCGACCCGGCAGCAGCCACCGATGAGGCGGGCGCCCTCCGCGTACCAGTCCCGGGCCGTCGAGGGGTCCCACCGCGCGGGGCCGGTCCACTGCCCGCGCATCGCGTCCCAGCCCTCGCCGCTGTTGGGATAGGCGATGACGGGTTTGCCGCTGACTCGGTGCGCCAGGGCCACGGCACCGGTCACGTCGGCAGGGCTCGAGCAGTTCACCCCCGCGGCCAGCACGGTGTCGTTGCCCCGTGCCACGGAGAAGGCGTCGTGCAGCGGCTGACCGGCCCGCGTGTGCTCGCCCGCGATGCTGAAGGACAACCACACCGGCAGGCCGATGTCGGCGACCGCGTCGAGCAGCGCCTCGGCCTCGTCCACGTCGGGAACGGTCTCCAGCGCGAGCAGATCCGGTCCGGCTTCCGCGAGCGCTTCCACCCGGGGGCGGTGGAAGTCCCGGAGCTGGCGCACGGTCAGTCCGTAGCGGCCCCGGTACTCGGATCCGTCGGCGAGGACGGCGCCGTACGGACCGACCGAGGCGGCCACCCAGCACGGCTCGGCCACCGCCTCCGCCGCCTTCGCGGCCAGCTCGACGCTGCGGTGCAGCAGGGCACGCGTCTGGCGGCGGTCCACGCCCCGCTCGGCGAAGCCGTCGAAGCTCGCCTGGTAACTGGCGGTGGTGGCGACCCGCGCACCGGCCGCGAAGAAGGCCCGGTGGGCGGCGTGGATCTCATCGGGGGCGTCGGCCAGCAGCCGCGCCGACCAGAGGGGATCGCGCAGATCGTGCCCCCGGGTTTCCAGCTCCGTGGCCAACCCGCCGTCGAGCACGACGGGGTCGGAGTCCAGCGAAACGGCGTTCACCTGCGTGAACGTACCGCACGACCCCCGACCGGAGCAGTTGTTCGGAACGCTCCGGCAGCACCGCCTCCGGTGCTGTCCCGAACCGCCTCAGGTGCTGCGGGGTCGGGTGCTGCGGGGCCGGGCGGTGCTGCCGGAGTGGTGCGCCTCAGAGGCGGACCGGGTACTGCGGCTCCGGGATCGCCGGGCGGATCCGCCCCTCCACGAAGATCCCGTGCCAGATCATGAACACCAGCAGCGCCCACAACCGGCGGCTGTGGTCGAGAACGCCGGACCGGTGCTCCTCCAGCAGGCTCAGCACGGCCGTGCGGTCGAGCAGGTGGTCGGTCTGCGACTGCTGGACGATGTCGCGGGCCCAGTCGTGCATCTCGTCCTTGAGCCAGTGCCGGATCGGCACCGGGAAGCCGAGCTTGCGCCGGTTGAGCACGTGCGACGGGACGACCTTGCTCAGTGCCTGCCGCAGCGCGTACTTCGTCGTCTCGTTGGTGACCTTCTGCTCCAGCGGGATGGTGCGCGCGACGCGGAACACCTCGTTGTCCAGGAACGGAACGCGCAGCTCCAACGAGTTCGACATGGTGATCTTGTCGGCCTTGACCAGGATGTCGCCGCGCAGCCAGGTGAACAGGTCGACGTGCTGCATGCGGGTCACCGGGTCCCAGCCCTCCGAACGCCGGTAGGGCTCGCGGGTGACGTCCTGGTGGGCCACCCCCGGGTCGAAGGCGCGCATCAGCCCGCGCAGCTGGTCGTCGCGGAAGATCCGCGCGTTGCCGTAGTAGCGGTCCTCCAGGTTCAGCGATCCGCGCCGCAGCAGGTCCTTGCCGCGCACGCCCTCCGGAATGGCCGTGGAGACCTTGCCCATCGCCTTGCGCAACGTTCCCGGCACCCGCTCGAACGGGGCCAGCGACAGCGGTTCCCGGTAGATCGAGTAACCGCCGAAGAGCTCGTCCGCGCCCTCCCCGGAGAGCACGACCTTCACGTGCTGGCGCGCCTCGTTCGCGATGAACCACAGCGGCACCAGCGCCGGATCGGCGACCGGGTCGTCCAGGTACCACACGATCAGCGGCAGCGTGCGCATCATCTCCTCGGCCGAGACCGTGCGCACCACGTGCTTGACCCCGATCGCCGCGGCGGACTCGGCGGCGACGTCCACTTCGGAGTATCCCTGCCGCTCGAACCCGGTGGTGAACGTGACGAGGTTCGGGTTGTGCTCCTTGGCCAGCGCGGCGATCGCGGTGGAATCGATCCCGCCGGAGAGGAAGGCGCCGACGGTCACGTCCGCGCGCATGTGCTTGGACACGGAATCGCGCATCACGTCGACGATCTCGTCGTGCAGCCGGCGCTCCTCGACCTCGCTGTTGATGGTGCGCGCCTGGAACGCCGGGTGGAAGTAGCGCTCCGTGCGCACCTCGCCACCAGGGGTGACGGTGAAGGAGGTGCCCGACTCGATGCGGCGGACGGAGCGGTGCAGCGACTCCGGTTCGGGCACGTACTGCAGCAGCAGGTAGTGCTGGAACGCGCGGTGGTCCACGCTCTGGTCGAGCCCCAGCGCGCCGGTCAGCGTCAGCAGGCTCTTCTTCTCGCTGGCGAAGGCCGCCCCGCCCGGACCGGCGGCGTAGAACAGCGGCTTGATCCCGAACGGGTCCCGTGCGCCGAAGATCTCGCGGCGCTCGTTGTCCCAGATCAGGAAGGCGAACATCCCGCGCAGGCGCTCCAGCGCCGCGGAGCCGAGGTAGTGGTAGCCGGCCACGACGACCTCGGTGTCGCCGTCGGTGTTGAACTGCGCGCCGTGCTGCTCGCCGAGCTCGGACCGCAGCTCGAGGTAGTTGTAGATCTCACCGTTGAACAGGATCGTGTAGCGGCCGGGGTTCTCCGGCGGGCCCCAGTGCAGGGGCTGGTGGGAGTGTTCCAGGTCGATGATCGACAACCGGTTGAACCCGAAGACGGCTTCGCCGCCCTGCCACGTGTCGCTCTCGTCGGGTCCCCGGTGGCGCTGGCAGGGCAGGGCCCTGGCCACGGCGTCGGTCGCGCTCCGAGCGTGTTGCTCGCTGGGGCAGATCAGTCCAAGTAGGCCGCACACGCGTCTGCGCACCTCTCGTGTCGGCGGTGTCGTTCAGCTTGCTCGAGTCGGGACGGGTGTGCGCCGAACCCCCACCCGGCGCGCGTCCTGCACGCCAGTATGCCCGCTCCGGAACCGGCGGGCCGACCGACGGGGTCCCCGTGCGCGGGAAGCGCTCACCCGCAGGAGTGATCTCGGTCTCGATCAGCGCGGTGCGCGCGCGTTTCCTCCATGCGCCCGCGCGCAGGCGCCTCCCGCGCCGGCGCGGGCGTGCGCGCCCAAGGGCGCTGGGCAGCGCCGCAGAATCCCCCGAAGGGGATCCGACGTCGGGGACTTCGGAGACGAAAAGCGTCCGCGCGTGGCGGCCCCCGAAGCAGTATGGCGACTACACCTGGGCTACGCTCTGGCGCAGAATTCCGGCGGCGATCGGCCCGCCCGAGCGGGGCGGTCACGGCTGCACCGGTGAGTTTCACACTGAGGAGGCGTCGCGCAGTGGGCCTGAAGGAGGGGACCCGAGTGCCACGGCTGGTCAAGGTCGCTGGGCTGATCGGCCTGGTAGGTGTCGCGGCAACGGGCTGCACGACCGACGAGGTCCTGCGGTTCGGTTGGCCCCAGGCAGTCACCCCGCAGGCCGAGGCGATGCGCCAGTTGTGGACCTGGTCGGTGATCGCGGCACTCGCGGTGGGCGTGATCGTCTGGGGATTGATCTTCTGGTCGGTGGCCTTCCACCGGAAGAAGAGCACGGACGAGGAGCTGCCGCGCCAGTTCCAGTACAACGTCCCGCTGGAGATGATCTACACCGCGCTCCCGTTCGTGGCCATCGTGGTGCTGTTCTACTTCACCGCGGTCAACCAGAACTACGTCCTGGCCGAGGAGCAGGAACCGGACCAGACGGTGAACGTGACCAGCTTCCAGTGGAACTGGGAGTTCGAGTACCCGGGCTACCGGACCCCGAACGGCGAGCCGGTGCGCACCGTGGGCAGCAGTGACGAGATCCCGCTGCTGGTGCTGCCGACGGGCCAGAACATCGAGTACCGCCTGCGGTCCACCGACGTCATCCACTCGTTCTTCGTTCCGGAGTTCCACTTCAAGCGGGACACCTTCCCGCACCCGGAGAAGAACAACCAGGACAACGTCTTCCAGAACACCATCGACCGGGAAGGCGCCTTCGTCGGTCGCTGTGCCGAGCTGTGCGGCACGTACCACGCGATGATGAACTTCGAGGTCCGCGCGCTGTCGCCGGACAAGTTCGACCAGTACATGCAGCTGCGGACCCGGGTCAACCCGCAGACCGACGAGCCCTACACCGCTGCGGAAGCGCTGGATGAGATGAACTGCGGTGAGCTGTGCAGTCCGCAGGCGACCACCGGTGTCCCGTTCAACGAGGCGAGCGCTTCCGGCGCGGCGAGCTGAACGGCTATCGAGGGCGCCCGGTAGGGCGGACGGCGTGAGAGCGAGGACTCCATGAAGGTCGAAGCGAAGATCTTCAACTACATCACGGCTTTCTTCTTCCTGTCGGCGATCGTCTACGGCTTCTGGTCGAGGGAACCGGTCGGGACCGTGGCGTTGATCCTGGTGGGCTGCTTGGCGCTGCTCATCGGGACCTACTTCCAGTTCGTCGCCCGGCGCATCGCGGCGCGTCCCGAGGACGACCCCGAAGCCGAGATCAGCGACGGCTCCGGCGAGCTGGGCTTTTTCAGCCCGGGCAGCTACTGGCCCTTCGCGCTGGGTCTGTCCTGCGCGTTCGTCGGTGTGGCCATCGCGTTCTTCCACGTGTGGATGATCGTGTTCGCCACGGCGTTCGTGCTGATCACGGTCGCGGGGCTCGTCTTCGAGTACCACGCCGGCCCGAGCCACGACTGACGTCTGCTCCGATGGCGCGCGGTCCCGAACCGGGGGTTCGGGACCGCGCGTTCGTATGGGACGCGGACCATGGGTGCGGACCACCCGCACCGCCGCACGAGGTGACACGCTCGCGCGGCGGACGAGAGCCCCGTGCGGCGGACGAGACAGGAGGGTTGCCATGATCACCGCGATCGTGCTGATTCACACGGCAGCGGACCAGGTGAGCGAGGCCGCGGAGGCCATCGCGGACCTGGACGCGGTCAACGAGGTCTACTCCTGCGCGGGGGACGTGGACCTCATCGCGCTCCTGCGGGTCCCGCAGCACGAGGACCTGGCCGAGATCGTCCCCGGGCGGATCAACAAGGTCCCGGGCGTGCGGTACACGACGACGCACATCGCGTTCCGCTCGTACTCCCGCCGCGACACCGAGGCGACGTTCTCCCTCGGCATGGAGGAGGGGTGAGCGCTCCGCACCGCTGCCGGGGCGGGTCGTAGCGGGGCGCCGGCCTGGTCGCGCCAGGTGAGTGCAGGTCCCGCCACGCCCGGGTCGGGCCCTTCCCGCGCGTGCGGGGGGCGGCTCGGAAGCGTCGGGGGCGGTCAGGGCGAGCTGCGCTGCCCCTGCTCCGCGCGCAGCTGCGCCGTGCGCGCCACCCAGCGCTCCAGCAGTTCCCCCGCGGCTCCCGAGTCGACCGCGGCTGCTGCTCGTTCCAGGGCCGCGCGCAGCTGGGCGTGCAGGTCCTCGCCCGGGCCTTCGCGGGCCACCACGGCCCCGGCGGCGTTGAGCAGCACCGCGTCGCGCACGGGGCCCGTGCGGCCGGCGAGGAGCGCGCGGACCGATTCCGCGTTCACCGCGGGGGTACCACCGCGGAGCTGCTCCGATCCGGTCAGCGGCACGTCCAGCTCGCGCGGGTCGAGGCGGTGCTGCCGCACGGCGGCGTCGCGGACCACCCAGATCGTGCTGGGGGCGGTGGTGGTGATCTCGTCCATGCCGTCGTCGCCGCGCACGAGCAGCACCGAGTTGTTCCGCGCGGCGAACACGTCCGCCAGCACGGGAGCGAGCCGAACGTCCGCGCACCCGATCAGCCCGGCGGAGGGACGTGCGGGATTGGTCAGCGGTCCGAGCGCGTTGAACGCGGTCGGGATGCCGAGCTCCCGGCGGGGGCCGGCCGCGTGCTTCATCGCCGGGTGGAACACGGGTGCGAAGCAGAAGCCGATCCCCAGCTCGTCGATGCACCGCCGGACGGCCTCCGGCGGCAGCTCGATGTCCACCCCGAGCTCTTCCAGCACGTCGGCGGTGCCGCAGCTGGAGGAGGCGGCGCGGTTGCCGTGCTTGACCACCGGTGTTCCCGTCGCGGAGGCGACGAGCGCGGCCATGGTGGAGATGTTCACGCTGCCGCTGCGGTCGCCGCCGGTGCCGACGATGTCGACCGCTTCCCGCTCGATCGGCAGGGGGCGGGCGTGGTCGAGCATCGCATCGGCCATCCCGCGGATCTCCGCTGCCGTCTCCCCCTTGGCGCGCAGCGCGACGGCGAAGGCGGCGATCCGCTCCGGTGAGGCCTCCCCGGACATGATCAGGTCCATCGCCCAGGCGGTGTCCTCGACGGACAGATCACGGCCCGAGACCAGGCTGTTCAGCAGCTCCGCCCAACTTCCCGCCATCGTCGCCACAGCCGTCGCTTCCTTCCGGGGTCGCGTATACCCGAACGGTACCGGAACGCGGCGGGAGCACTGCTGCCCGGCGGGCGCGCTCGCGCCCGCGGACCTGCGGGAACACGCCCCGGCCGGGGCGGGCGAGTGGCCGATCGCGGCTGCCCGCGGGCTGGCAGCGGTAGGGGCGCAGCGTCCGGGCGGAGCCCGATCCTGCAGCTGCCGCGGTGTGCTGCCCGCGGACGGAGCCCCGTCCTGCTCGCCGCGGAGCCGTCAGGTGCGGGCCGCGGCGGTGTGCCCGCGGAGCACGTCGGCGACCGTCTCCGCCGCCGACAGCGGGTCGAGCGGGTGCACCAGCACGGCGTCCGCCTGCGACCACGTGGCCAGCCAGCGGTCGTCCCTGCGCCGCACCGTGACCAGCACCGGGGGGCAGCGGGTCAGCTCGTTCTTCAACTGGCGCGCCACCCCCATGCCGCCGGTGGGCTGCGCCTCCCCGTCGAGGACGAGCAGGTCCGCCCGCCCGGCGTCGGCCTCGGCGACCACGTCGGCCACGCCCGAGGCCTCCACGTAGGTCAGGCGCGCCAGGTCGGGAGCGGGGCGGCGGCCGATCGCCGAGATGATCGCCTCGCGGACCTCGGGGCGGTGGCTGAACACGACAACGGTGGTCGGGGTGCTCATCGGGCGCTCCTCTGCTCGACGCTCTGCTCGGCACCACGCGGGTCGGGAGTGGCCGGCTGCGTACCGACAGTAGCCGACCGGTTGTCCAGATCATAGCGGCGGCGCAGATCACATCCGCAAAAGATCACACCCCGGGCGGGATCGGCCGGCGCAGCGGCGGGGCGCGCACCCGGTCGGAGCCCCCGGATGTCCGCGGCGGTGGTGCGCGCCCCCGCCGCCGTCACGTGCGGTGATCGTCATGGCGCCCGGTGTTGCGCAGGCAAGGGGTTCGTGCGCGGCCGTGTGCACCGTGCGTCACTTCGACGGTGCTGCCCGATCACGCTGCGGCCACTGGGTGGACCCGAGAGCGCGCGCGGAAAACGTGCAAGACATAATGCGTCGCGTGACAACGGCAGCGCCCTCAATCAGTCAACGCGTGCACTCGCTGAACCGGCCGAACATGGTCAGCGTCGGAACCATCGTGTGGCTGGCGAGCGAGTTGATGTTCTTCGCTGGGCTCTTCGCCATGTTCTTCACGGTGAAGGCGCAGAACGAGGGCGAGTGGCCCCCACCGCCCGCGGAACTGAACCTCGCCTACGCCCTCCCGTTCACGATCATCCTGGTGGCGTCGTCGCTGACCTGCCAGTGGGGTGTGTTCGCGGCGGAGCGCGGCGACGTCTACGGCCTTCGCCGCTGGTACGTGATCACGTTGATCATGGGAACGATCTTCGTGCTCGGCCAGGCCGGTGAGTACTACACGCTGATCGCGGAGCACCACACGACGATCGCCTCGTCGGCCTACGGCACGGTCTTCTACATGACGACCGGCTTCCACGGTCTCCACGTGATCGGTGGTTTGCTCGCGTTCGTCTTCCTGATCATCCGGACGAAGCTCAGCAAGTTCACGCCGGCCCAGGCGATCTCCGCGATCGTGGTGTCGTACTACTGGCACTTCGTCGACATCGTGTGGATCGGCCTGTTCGCCGTGATCTACCTCGTGCCGTAGGCAGCGGAAGTACTCGAACCACCTGAACCGGACAGCAAGGGTTGCCGCACTCATGACCACCAAGAAGAAACGGAACCGCACGGGCTCAAAGCTCCGGCGGCGGCTTTCCGGTGTACTGGCGTTGGGCATCGCCCTGGTGGGCGCCGGTGGGCTCTACACCGTCGTGACTCCCGAGCCGGAGACCGCCCATGCCCAGGCGGAGCCGGCTCTGGTGCGCGAGGGGGAGCAGCTCTACAACAACGCGTGCATCACGTGCCACGGCTCGAACCTGGAAGGTGTCGAGGACCGCGGCCCGAGCCTCGTCGGGGTCGGCGAGGCCGCCGTGCACTTCCAGGTAGCCACCGGCCGGATGCCGATGGTGCGCCAGGAAGCGCAGGCCAGCCGCAAGCCGCCGAAGTTCTCGCCGGAGGAGATCGACGCCATCGCCGCCTACGTGCAGCGGCACGGCGGCGGACCGAAGTCCCCGGAGGAGAGCGGCGAGGCCCTGCGCGGTGACGACCCCGCCCGCGGTGGCGAGCTGTTCCGGTTGAACTGCGCGTCGTGTCACAACTTCACGGGCCGGGGCATCGCCATGTCCGAAGGCAAGTACGCCCCGAGCCTCGACGAGGCCAGCGAACGCGAGATCTACGAGGCGATGAAGACCGGTCCGCAGAACATGCCGAAGTTCTCCGACCGGCAGCTGACCCCGGAGGAGAAGCAGGACATCATCGCCTACGTGAAGTCGGTCACCAACGGCCCGAACAACCCGGGTGGTAACAGCCTCGGCGGCTACGGCCCCGGCCCGGAGATGATCGTGGCGTGGGTCGTCGGCCTCGGCGCGCTGATCGGCATCACCCTGTGGATCGGAGCCAGGGCATGAGTGAGCAGAAGAGGGAATACACCGAGGCCGAGCTGGCCGAGATGAGCCGCGACGAGAAGGTGCGGCTCGGTTTGGCGCTCGACGACGTCGAGCTCGTGGACTACCCGGACCCCTGGCCGGTGCAGGGGACCCGCGCCGAACGGCGGGCCGAGCGGTGGGTCGCGCTGTGGTTCTCCATCGCGGGCCTGTCCGCCCTGGCGTTCATCGCGGTGTTCCTGTTCTGGCCGTGGGAGTACGTCAATCCGCTGGAGGACGAGCGCGGGCACTTCATCTACTCGATGTACAACCCGCTGATCGGCTTCTTCCTCGGGTTGTCGATCCTGGCGGTCGGCATCGGCGTGGTGCTGTACCAGAAGAAGTTCATCCCGCACGAGACGGCGGTGCAGCAGCGGCACGACGGCCACGCTTCCAGCGAGACGGACCGGCAGACCACCGCGGCGCTGCTCGCCGACGCCGGCAGCCGCAGCGGGATCGCCCGCCGGTCGATGATCAAGCGCTCCGCCGGCTTCGGCGTCGGCGCCTTCGGCATCGGCGCCGGCGTCTACGCCCTCGGCGGTCTCGTCCGCAACCCGTGGAGCGGGGAAGCGGCCGGCACGCTGGAGCACACCGGCTGGGCCTCGCCGCACGGCGAGAAGACCTACCTGCGGCGCGACACCGGTGATTCGCACGAGATCTCGCTGGTCCGCCCCGAGGACATCGACGCGGGCGGTTTCGAGACGGTCTTCCCGTTCCGCGAGTCGATGCGGCACAACGAGGAAGAGCTCGCCGAGGCGATGCACAAGGGCGACGCGCCGGTCATGCTGATCCGGCTGCGCCCCGGGTCGGCACCGGTCAAGCGCAAGGGCCACGAGGACTTCAACTACGGCGACTACTACGCCTACTCGAAGATCTGCACCCACCTGGGCTGCCCGACCTCGTTGTTCGAGCAGCAGTCCGGGCGCCTGCTGTGCCCGTGCCACCAGTCGCAGTTCGACGTGGTGCACACCTACGCCAAGCCCGTGTTCGGACCGGCGACGCGCGCGCTGCCGCAGTTGCCGATCACGGTCGACGAGGAGGGGTACTTCGTGGCGCGGGGCGACTTCACCGAGCCCGTGGGTCCGGCATATTGGGAGCGCAATTCATGAGTTCGATCACCACGCCCACGAAGCCGGAGAGCGCTGCCTACCGGAAAGCCGCCCAGGCCTCCGACGAGCTGGACAGCCGGTTCCAGCTCGCGCCCGGTATGCGCAGGCAGCTCAACAAGGTCTTTCCGACGCACTGGTCGTTCCTGCTCGGCGAGATCGCCCTCTACACCTTCATCCTGCTGCTGATCACGGGCACCTACCTGGCGTTCTTCTTCGACCCGTCGATGGCCGAAGTGGAGTACCAGGGCGTGTTCACGAACCTGCGCGGCGTGGAGATGTCCCGGGCGTTCGAGAGCACGTTGGACATCTCCTTCGAGGTGCGCGGCGGGCTCTTCGCGCGGCAGCTGCACCACTGGGCGGCGCTGCTGTTCCTCGCGTCGATGGTGGTGCACATGTTCCGGATCTTCTTCACCGGAGCGTTCCGCCGCCCGCGCGAGACGAACTGGATCATCGGCATCCTGCTGTTCATCACCAGCATGTTCGAGGGCTTCACCGGCTACTCGCTGCCGGACGACCTGCTCTCCGGTACCGGTGTCCGGATCGCCTCGGGCATCACGATGTCGGTGCCGGTGGTCGGTACCTGGATGCACTGGATCCTCTTCGGCTCGGAGTTCCCCGGAACCGAGTTCGTCCCGCGGTTCTACCTGATACACGTGTTCGTGCTACCCGGCATCATCCTGCTGCTGATCGCGGTGCACCTGGCGCTGGTGTGGTACCAGAAGCACACCCAGTTCCCGGGCGTGCGGCGCACCGAGAGCAACGTGGTCGGCGTGCGGATCATGCCGGTGTTCGCGGTCAAGGCCGGCGGTTTCTTCGCGATCGTGACCGGTGTCTGCGCCATCATGGCCGGCGTCTTCCAGATCAACGGCGTGTGGAACCTCGGGCCCTACCTCGCCTCGCAGGTCTCGGCCGCTTCCCAGCCCGACTGGTACATCCTCTGGACGGAGGGCTCGAGCCGGTTGTGGCCCGCCTGGGAGGTCTACCTCGGTCCGTTCACCATCCCGGCGGCGTTCTTCCCGACCGCGCTGTTCATGGGGCTGATCTTCGGGATCGCCGCGGCCTACCCGGCCCTCGAGCGGAAGCTGACCAAGGACGACGCGCACCACAACCTGCTGCAGCGCCCGCGCGATGCTCCGGTGCGGACGAGCCTGGGCGCGATGGCGGTCTCGTTCTTCGTCCTGCTGCTGCTGTCCGGTATCAACGACATCATCGCGTTCCAGCTGGACATCTCGTTGAACGCGACGACGTGGGCCGGCCGCATCGGGGTGCTCATCGTGCCCCCGATCGCCTACTACGTCACCTACCGGATCTGCCTGGGCCTGCAGCGGTCCGACCGCGAGGTCCTCGAGCACGGCATCGAGACCGGCATCATCAAGCGGCTGCCGCACGGCGAGTTCATCGAGGTGCACCAGCCGCTGGGGCCGACCGACGAGCACGGTCACCCCGAGCCGCTGCCGTACCAGGGCACTCCGGTGCCCAAGCGCATGAACAAGCTCGGCGCCGCGGGCAAGCCGCGGCCGGGCAGTCTGCTGCGGCCGGACCCGCCGGAGGAGACCGAAGCGCTGGAGCGCGCGCACGCGGAGCAGCACGAGCAGCCCGAAGGCGCCGAGCGCGCAGAAGGCACCGAGCGCGAGGTGACCTCCCGGGGCTCGTCGAGCTCGCACGAGTAAGGGTCCTCGCACGCGCGAGGCCGCCCGGTCAGCAGCGAGGCCGGTCAGCAACGAGGCCCGGTCCCCGGAAGGGGGCCGGGCCTCGCTGCGCGCGGTCGGACGGTGCTGCGCGGTTCGTCCGGGTGCGGTGGGCGTGTCGGCGGGACCGTCCGCGCGAGCGCCGACCTACCGTGGTGCCATGTCTTCTCTCCAGGACGAGCAGGTGCGGGAGTTCCTCGGCGCCGGGACCCGGACGGGGATGCTCGGATTCACCGCCTCCGACGGACGTCCTCTCGTCGCCCCGGTGTGGTTCCTCGTGGACGGCTCCGAGCTCGTGTTCAACACCGGCGCGGACACGGCCAAGGGGAGGTCGATCGCCCGGGATCCGCGCGTGGCCCTGTGCGTGGACGACGCGCGGTGGCCGTACGCGTTCGTGCAGGTGCAGGGGCGGGTGCGCACGTCGGAGGACCCGGCGGAGCTGCTGCGCACCGCGACGGAGATCGCCCGCCGCTACGTCGGCGACGAGCGCGCGGAGGAGTTCGGGCGGCGCAACGGGGTTCCCGGTGAGCTCGTGGTGCGGTTGACGCCGAGCAAGATCAACGCTGTGTTCGACATGGTCGCCTGAGGAAGCCGTGCTCCGGAAGCGCTCAGTCGACCGCGCCGTAGGGCGTGCGGCCGGCGTCGGCCCGTTCGGCCCAGTGCCGCCAGGTTCCCGCGGCGCGCACCGGTTCGCTCCACGGCACCGCGCAGCGCACCAGCCGGGTCCCGTCCGCGATGAGCCACCGGTGGACGATGCGCACCTCGTCGGCGGGGGCGCCGCGGAGCGGGCCGGTTGCGGGCCGCACGGTCTGCGCCGCCGCCTGCAGTTGATCGACGACGGGCATCGGCGGCACACCGCGCCGCGCGTGTCCGGCGGCGGCGAGCAGCCCGTGGCGGACGACGGCGAGCTGCCAGCCGCCCGTGCCGTCGGGGTGGGCGGCGACGAGTTCCGGGACGGCGCACAGGTTCGCGTGCCGGTGTCCCTGGTCGAGTGCGCGGATGAGCGCGGCCATCCGGTCGCGGTGCGCGGCGGCGTCCTCGAAGCGCTGCTCCTGGCCGAGGCGGAGGAGTTCGTCGTGCAGCCGGTGCAGCGGCGCGTCGCCGGTACCGCGCATGAGTGCGCGCACCGCCGCCACGTCGGCCCCGTAGTCAGCGGTGCTCTGCAACCCGGCGCACGGAGCGCGGCAGCGGCCGAGCTCGTGCAGCGCGCACGGCGAGCCCGTCGGGGTGCGCGGGATGCGCTGGGTGCAGCGTCGCAGCATCGTGCTGTCGTGCAGCGTGTCGGCGGCCTCCTGCGCGCGACCGCGCGAGGAGAACGGGCCGAGCGCCTCCGCGCGGGGTTCGCGCACCACGGACAACCGCGGGAACGGCTCCTCGGTGAGCACCACCCACCAGGCCCGCTCCGGGAACCGCGAGCGGCGGTTGTAGCGGGGCTGGTGCGCGGCCAGCAGCCGGAGTTCGCGCACTTCCGCTTCCAGCGGGTGGGCGCAGCGGACGTGTTCGACGCGGTGGGCGAGCCCGACCATCTCCCGGACGCGGGAGCGACGTTCGGCTGCGGTGAAGTACTGCCGCACGCGTTTTTTCAGGTCGCTCGCGGTGCCGATGTAGAGCACCTCGTCGTTGGGGCCGCGGAACAGGTACACGCCGGGGGCGTGCGGCAGCTCGTCGGCGAGCGTGCGCTGCCGCCGCTGCTGCGGGGTGACTGAGGGCAGGAACGAGCGCAGCTCCTCCAGCGTGCCCACACCGCGCGTGCCGACGCGTTCGAGCAGGGCGTGCAGCACGTCGACGGTGGTGCGGGCGTCGTCGAGGGCGCGGTGGCTCGGCTGGTTCTCCGCGCGCAGCACGCGTGCCAGGGTGGCCAGCTTGTGGTTCGGGGCCTCCTCGCGCAGGAGGGCGCGCCGGGAGAGCCGGAGGGTGCAGATCGACACGGGTTTCGGCCAGGTGATGTTCAGCCGCGCGCACTGGGCTTTCAGGAAGCCGACGTCGAACGGTGCGTTGTGCGCGACGAGCACGCAGCCGCGGCAGAACTCGAGGAAGGCGGGCAGCGCGGTGTCGATGCGCGGAGCGTCCGCGACGAGCGCGTCGGTGATGCCGGTGATGGAGGTGACCGCAGGGGGGATCGGGCGTTCCGGGTCGACGAGCGTGCTGAACTCGCCGAGGGTGCGACCGCCCCGGGTCTTCACCGCGCCGATCTCGGTGATGCGGTCGTCCTCGCGGTCGGCTCCGGTCGTTTCCAGGTCGACGACGACGAACGTGGTCGCGTGCAGCGGGGTATCCGCGTCAGCGGGGTCGTCGAGCCGCAGCTGGGTCGGGGCGGGAGGACGGGTGGGCATCGGTGGACACGGTACTGCGGGGCTCCGACGTTCCCGGGGCGCGGCAGGGACGTTCCCGGGGCGCGGCAGGGGCCGCGGAAGGGCTGGTGGCGGTCCTCATGAGGTGCGCGGGGACGGTTTAGCCTGTGGGGGTGGAAGGCTCGAGCGCACGGGGCAGCAGTTCAGCGGGCGGCCCGGAGGACGGCGGCCCGGAGGGAGGTGCAGCGGACGAGGCGCCCGCTCCGGACGAGTCCGCCTCCGCGGAGGGGCGGGCCGCAGGTGCGGATGTCGACTGGTCGGCGGCGCCCACACCGATCCGCCGTCGGCTCGCCGAGCTCGCCGCCGCTGCCCTGGACGCGATGCGTCCGGCGGACGTGCCCGTCCCGCTGCGGCCGGTGATGCGCTTCGCCCCGGCCAAACGCGCGCGTCTCGGCGAGGAGGCGCTGCTGGCGGGTCTGCGCGATTCCGCGGTGTTCCGCGCCGCCGTGGTGGAGTGGTGCCGCCGGAACCGCCCGGAGGCGGTGAGCCTCGAGGACCCCGATCCGGTCGTGGCCGCGGCAGCGGGGCTGCTGCGCGATTCCCCGGCGGCGGACCGCTGCGTCGAGCTCGTCTCCTTCCGCACCGAGCAGGGGCGGCTGCGGCACGAGCTGGACACCGAACGCCGCCGCTGCGAACGCCTGGAGACGGAGGCCCACGAGCTGCGTGCCGAGCTCGATCGGGCGCGGCAGGAGGCCGAGCAGGCCAAGAACGACGGGGGTGAGGCGCAGCGCATGCGCAAGCGCCTGCGCGAGCAGGGGGTGCGGCTCAAGGAGGCGAAGGACGACGCGGCGCGTGCGCGGCAGGAGCTCGAGCAGCTCCGGCAGGAGCAGCAGGACGAGCAGGAGCGGCTGCACGCCGAAGTGGAACGCGCGCGCTCGCGCGAGCAGGAGCAGCGCCGGCGCGCCGAGCACGCCGCCGCCGAGACCGAGGTGGCGCGCCAGTCCGCGCGGGAGGCGCGCCAGGGCGACGAGATGCGGCTCGCTCTGCTGCTGGACACGTTGGACGGTGTGACCGCGGGGCTGCGGCGGGAGTTGGCGCCGGGTGGCACGGGGCCGCGCCCGGCGGAACTGGTGGAGCGCACCCACCGCACCGCCGGCGGTTCGATGGCGCTGTCCGAAGGGCCGATGCTCGACCGCATCCTGCGGTTGCCCGAGGTGCACCTGGTCGTGGACGGCTACAACGTGACCAAGACGGGCTACCCCGAGCTTCCGCTGGCCGATCAGCGCGAACGGCTGACGCACCAGCTGGCGGCGCTCGCTGCGCGCACGGGCGCGGAGGTGACGGCGGTCTTCGACGGGGCCGATGTCCTCGCGGTGCCGACGGCCGCGCCGCGCGGGGTGCGCGTGCTGTTCAGCGACCCCGGTGTGCAGGCCGATGACGTGATCAGGGAGGTCGTCGCGGCGGAGCCGTGGGGGCGTCAGGTGGTGGTGGCCACCTCGGATCGCGAGATCGTCGACTCGGTCGTGGCGCACCGCTCCTACGTGGTGTCCTCGACGGCTCTGCTGGAGCACATCGGGCGCATCTGAGCGGCCCCGCGCGCAGCGGGATCACCGGGTGGGGTGGCGCGCGCGACGTGCTCCTCGCCCTGCGTGGCGGCGGGTGGGAGCAAGCCGCGGCACTGTCACCGCATCAGCGGTTTTCCCGGATGCTTCACCACGATCAGTGTTCAGAGCTGCTCTTTTTGTGAAACTGTGCCGGTGTGCCCACATTTTGCGCCCCACGTATGGACGCCTACGTTCACATTTCGTAACCTTGCGCGAGACCGCGCGGCGATCGTCGTCCACCTGGGACGGCCCGCGCGTCGCCGCTGAACCGGCTGGTCGGGGAGCCGGACCGGACGGTCCCGGGCAGGTGCGCCGATCCGGTCGGGCGAGGACGTGCCCTCGTCCGCGCCCGCGCAGTGGTTCGAGGAGAGCGAAGGAGCAGTGCGCGACGTGGCGTCGCACCGATCGAAGCGTTCCATGCGGGGTGCTCTCGCAGCGACGGCGGTGGTCACCGCCGTGGGGATGAGTTCAGCGCCCGCGCTGGCGGATCCGCCCCTTCCCGACAATGCGACGGACGCCGCCCGCGAAGTCCGCGAGCTGTCGCACAAGACCGAGCAGGTCACCGAAGAGGCGAAGAAGGCGGCGGACGATCACCGAGCGAAGAAGGAGGAGCTCGACCGGGCCAGTGCCGAGGCGGTGCGGGCCGAGCGGGTCGCCGACCAGGCGCGGACCGAGGAGCAGCGGTTCCGCGGCAGGGTCGACGAGCTCACGAGCGCGTCCTACCAGGGTGCGCGGCTGAACAAGCTCTCCGCGCTGCTGGCCAGCGAGTCCCCGAACGATTTCCTGGACCGGGCCGCCACTCTGGACGTGCTCGCCCAGGACAACAACGAGGTCATCCACAGGCTCGCCGCGGCGACCGACCGCGCGGAGAAGGCCGAGACGCGCTCGCAGCAGGCGCGGGACCGCGCGGCGAAGGCCGAACGCGAGGCCGCGCGGATCGCCCAGGACATGGAGCGCAAGCGCGCCGAGATGGAGCAGCGCGTCGCCGAGGTCCAGCAGCGCTACGACGAGCTCAGCCAGCAGGAGCAGGAGTCGCTGGTCACCGATGGTTCCACGGACGTGGGCGCGGTCGCCGGCTCCGGTGCGGCGGTGACGGCCGTCAACGCCGCGCTCGGCAAGCAGGGCTCGCCCTACGTCTGGGGCGCTAAGGGGCCGGACAGCTTCGACTGCTCGGGCCTGACCTACTGGGCCTACGAGCAGGCCGGGGTGAGCATCGGGGGTTCGACGAAGACGCAGATCTCCGACGGCGAGAGCGTCAGCTCCAGCGAGCTCAAGCCGGGCGACCTCATCTTCTACTACAGCCCGGTCAGCCACGTGTCCATGTACATCGGCAACGGCAAGGCGGTGCACGCGCCCACCCAGGGCGACGTGGTCAAGGTCGACGACTACGACGACATCGGCCCGGTGACGGAGATGCGGCGCATCGCGGGCTGATCCCGCCCGGCACACCGGTCGGTCGGTCCCGATCGGGGCCGACTCCGGTGGGGCGGGGCGCGGAACGCACTGCGGGCCGCCTCCTCCGAGGAGGCGGCCCGCAGTCGCGCGCAGCGCAGCTCAGGAGCCCAGCAGCTCAGGAGCCCAGCAGCTCAGGAGTACAGGGCTTCGATCTCGGTTGCGCGGTTCTCGGCGACCTTGCCGCGCTTGACCTTCAAGCTGGGCGTGAGCTCCCCGGTGGACTCGGTGAAGTCCTGCGGGAGGATGCGGAACTGCTTGATCTGCTCGGCGTGCGAGACGAGCTGGTTGGCGTCGTCGACGGCCTTCTGCACCTCGACCCGCAGATCCGGGTCCTCGGCGATCTGCTCGGCGGGCGTGTCCGCGGAGCGGCCGTGGTTGGTCAGCCAGGTGGGCAGGAACTCGGGGTCGAGCGTGATGAGCGCGCCGATGAACGGCCGCTGGTCACCGACGACCATGCACTGGCTGATCAGCGGGTGCGCCCGCATCCGGTCCTCCAGCGTGGTGGGGGCGACGTTCTTGCCGCCCGCGGTCACGATGATCTCCTTCTTGCGGCCGGTGATGTGCAGGAAGCCGTCCTCGTCGAGGCTGCCGAGGTCGCCGGTGTGGAACCAGCCGTCCTCGAGGGACTCCGCGGTGGCGGCGGAGTTGTTCCAGTAGCGGTCGAAGACGATGTCGCCCTTGATGAGGACCTCGCCGTCCTCGGCGATGCGCACCGACGTGCCGGGGATCGGCCGGCCGACGCTGCCGATGCGGTAGGCGTCTTCGACGTTGACCGTGGCCGCGGCCGTGGTCTCGGTGAGCCCGTAGCCCTCGAGCACCGGAACGCCGACGCCGTGGAAGAAGTGGGTGAGGCGCTCCCCGAGCGGAGCGCCGCCGGAGACGGCGGCGATGCAGTTGCCGCCGAGGGCCGCGCGGAGCTTGGTGTAGACGAGCTTGTCGAAGACGGCGTGCTTGAGGCGCAGGCCCAGGCCGATGCGCCCCTGCACCTTGGCCTTGCTGTACTCGACGGCGGTGGCCTCGGCGGTGTCGAACACGCGCCCCTTGCCCTCGGAGTGCGCCTTCTGCTTGGCGGAGTTGTAGACCTTCTCGAACACCCGCGGAACCGCCAGCACGAAGGTGGGGCGGAAGGATCCGAGGTCCTCGACGAGGTTCTTGATGTCGCCGGTGTGGCCGAGGGTGATCCGCGTGTACACGCAGGTGATCGTGATCGCGCGGGCGAGCACGTGCGCCATGGGCAGGAACATCAGCATCGAGTTGCCCGGCTGCATCAGCTGCGGGAACGCCGTGGAGTCCGCGCGGATCTCGGCCAGCAGGTTGCGGTGCGTGAGCACGCACCCCTTGGGGCGGCCGGTGGTGCCGGAGGTGTAGATCAGCGTGGCCGGGTCGTCCGCTGCCACGGCGCGGCGGCGCTGGTGCACGTCCTCGTCGGCGATGTCGGCGCCGAGGGCGGTGAGCTCGGCGACGGCGCCGGAGCCGCCCTCACCGGGGTCGATCTGCCACAGGTGGGCGGCCTCGGGCAGCGAGTCCCACACGCTGGCGAGTTCGGCGCGGTGCTGCTGGCTTTCCACGACCACCGCGCGCGCCCCCGAGTCGCTCATGATCCACTCGGCCTGGTCGGCGGCCGAGGTCTCGTAGATGGGGACGGTGACGCACCCGCTGGTCCAGATGGCGAAGTCGAACAGGCTCCACTCGTACCGGGTCCGGGCCATCAGCCCGATGCGGTCCCCCGGGTTCAGCCCGGCGGCGATGAACCCCTTGGCGACGGCGAGGACCTGCTCGGCGAACTCGGCGGCGGTGACGTCGATCCACGTGCCGTCGACCTGGCGACGGAAGCTCACGTTGTCGCCGTGCTGCTCCGCGTTGTCCCACACCATCCCGGTGAGGTTCTCGTCATCGGCCACTGTGACCGTGGCGGGGGCGTTGAACTCTCGCACCTCGAAACCTCCGAAAACACGCCGTCGTGCGCACAAACCTAACGCTGATAGTTACTCAGCGGTAGTCCCAGATTTGCCTCCACTGGTCAACAACCGAACGAGCGATGTCGCTCGGAGTGACACCGCCCCCGGAGGACTGGCGCCCCCGGCGAGTTGGGCCCGGGGAGTTGGGCGGGTTCCGTCCCGTCGTCGAGGCGCCGCCCGCCGCGGAACCCGCCTTCAGGGTAGTCCCGCCTGTTCGCACCGTGACGATCACTGCGCGGATGCCGCCGTTCCGGGTCGCTGGCTCGGTCGACGGCTCCGGGACGGATACGGTGGACCGCACGGTACGCGAGGAGTCCGGAAGGGGTTTGTGCGGTGCGGGTCCACGTCGTGTCCGACGTGCACGGCAACGTCGAGGCGCTCAAGAGGGCCGGGGACGGGGCGGACGCCCTCGTCGTGCTCGGCGATCTCATCGACTTCGTGGACTACCACGACCACCGCGGGGGGATCCTCGGCCGGATCTTCGGCCCGGAGAAGGTGGCGCGCTTCGCCGAACTGCGGCGCAACCGGCGCGGCTCCGAGCTCGGCGCCTACGCGCGCTCGCTGTGGGAGAGCCTGTCCGACCCCGCCCGCGTCGTCGACGAAGCGGTCCGCGAGCAGTACGGCGAGCTGTTCGCCGCGCTGCCGGCGCCCACGTACGCCACGCCGGGCAACGTGGACGCGCCCCGCCTGTGGCCCGAGTTCGCGGGCGAGGGGGTGCACGTGCTCGACGGCGACAGCGCCGTGATCGGCGGGCTGCGCTTCGGGTTCGTGGGTGGCACCGTGCTGCCGCCCGGGGCGACGCTGCGGCGCCACGCCGCCTGGGTGCCCTACATCCGCCCCCGGGAGGAGTACGACGCGGCGCTGGCGCAGTTGCCGGAGACCGACGTGCTGTGCACCCACGTCCCGCCCGCGCTGCCGGAGCTCACCTACGACGTCTACGCCCGCCGGCTGGAGGTCGGCTCGTCCGCGCTCGTCGACCGCATCCGCGGCGACAGTCCGCGGTGGTCGCTGTTCGGCCACGTGCACCAGCCGCTGGCGCAGCGCATGCGCGTCGGCCGCACCGAGTGCGTCAACGTCGGCCACTTCAAGCAGAGCGAGCGGCCGTACGTGCTCGAGTGGTGATCCGGGACCGGGCGGTGGTCCCGGCGCGAGCTCCGAACCGGCCGCAGGACACACCTCGGGCGCGGACCGGCGGCACGACGCGACCCGGTAGCCTGCGACTATGGTCGATCAGTCCACCCAGTCCATCGTGATCGAGGCACCGGCGTCGCGGATCATGGCGGTCATCGCGGATTTCCCGGCCTATCCCGAGTGGGCCGAGGCGGTGAAGGAGACCGAGGTGCTGTCCCGGACCGGGGACGGCGCCGCCGAGCAGGTCCGCTTCGTCCTGGACGCGGGCGTGGTGCGCGACACCTACGTCAACTCCTACGAGTGGGCCGCGGACGGGCTGTCGGTGAGCTGGACCCTCGTCGAGGGCCAGGTGCAGAAGGCGCAGCACGGCACCTACCGGCTCCGACCGCTCGACGACGACCGCACCGAGGTGACCTACAGCCTCGCCGTGGACCTGTCCGTGCCCATGATCGGCCTGTTCAAGCGCAAAGCCGAGAAGATGATCATGGACACGGCCCTGAAGGAGCTCAAGCGGCGCGTCGAAGGCGCGTGACCGTCCCGGCCGGGACGTGCGTGATCCTGCAGTCGTCCACGAAAGGCCGCCGTTGCGAATCCTGCTGTTCACCGGCAAGGGGGGAGTCGGCAAGACCACCCTGGCCGCCGCGAGCGCCGCGAAGGCGGCCGACGACGGCGGCAAAGTCCTCGTCGTGTCGACCGACCAGGCCCACTCCCTCGGCGACGCGCTCGGCACCGAGCTCTCCGCGGACCCCGCGGAAGTTCCCCTGCGCAGCGGCGCCGCGGTCTGGGCGGCGGAGATCGACGGGCGCCGCCTGGTGGACGAGTCCTGGGCGGACCTGCGCCACCACCTGCGCACCGTGCTGCGGGGAGCCGGGGTCGACGAGATCGAGGCGGCCGAACTGAGCGCGCTGCCCGGTGTGGAGGACCTGCTCGCGCTCGCCGAAGTGCACCGGTTCGCCGCGGGCGACGTGTGGGACGCGGTCGTCGTCGACTGCGGACCGACCGCCGAGACGCTGCGCCTGCTCAGCCTGCCCGAAGCGCTGCACGGCTACTTGGCGCGCCTGTTCCCCGAGCACCGCCGGGCGGTGCGCGGAGTGCTCGCCGGCATCGCGGGCAGCGACCAGGTGCAGCGCTGGAACGAGGTGGCCGACGCGGTGGGCCGCCTCGCCGAGCGCCTCACCGAGCTGCGCGGGATGCTCACCGCGCCCGGCACCGGCGTGCGCGTGGTCGCCACAGCCGAACCCGTCGTCGCCGCCGAAACCCGCCGCACCCTCACGGCGCTGGCGCTGCACCGGTTGCGCGTGGACGCGGTGCTGGTCAACCGCGTGGTGCCCGACCCGGGCTCCGCGCGCGGCGAAGCGGCGGCGTGGCTGCGGGCGCGGCGCCGCGAGCAGGAGCGCGTCGTCGCCGAGCTGCGCGCCGGCACCGACGTGCCCGTGGTGACCGTGCCGCACCACCCGGACGGACCGGTGGGTGCCGACCCGCTCGGCGCGCTCGGCGAGCAGCTCTACACCGCCGACTCCGTCTGGGCGGGCGACCCGCTGCACGTCGAGGCGAGCGCACCGGGGATGCGCGTCGAGCGCTCGGGGACCGGGCTCGACGCCCGCTACGCGCTGTGCCTGCCCCTGCCGCTGCCCGCGCGGGCCGAGGTGGAGCTCGCGCGGATCGGGGACGAACTGGCGGTGACGATCGACGGGCGGCGCCGCCTGATCGCGCTGCCCTCGGTGCTGCGCCGGTGCACGGTCGGCGCGGCCGTGGCCGGCGACGACGGGCTGGTCGTGGACTTCCACCCCGACCCGAACCTGTGGATGCGGTGAGAACATGACGCACGGTCCGGAGACAGGGAACCCGCACGGCACCCCGCACGATCCCGGGTCCCCGCACGATCACGACACGGCCTCCGGAGGGCGCGCCCATTCCGGCGGCCCCGTGGGCGGGGAGCAGCTGTCCGCCGAGCTGCGCGCGCTGCTCGAGGACCTCGGCGCCTGGACCGGCACCCGGGAGGCGCAGGGCGACAGCGGGGGCGACGGCGGGGACGACCGCCCCGGGGAGTGCAGCTGGTGCCCGCTGTGCGCGCTCGCGGGACTGGTGCGGCAGCGGCACCCGGAGCTGCTGATCCAGCTCGTCGAGGCGCTGCGCGCGCTGCGGACCGCGGTGGCCGCCCGGTTCCCGGAGCACGCGGGCGCGACGAGCGCGACCGAGGCGGCCACCGCCGAGGCCGCCGATGCGCACCGGGCGGACCCCGCCGGTGCGGAACCCACGAGCAAGGCCGAGCGGATCACCGTGCGACGGGTCGACGGGCCGGTCACCGCGGCGGAGGGCTCGGCACCCGGAGGGGGGACGAGTTCCGTTGCTGACCATCGGCGTTGACATCGGAGGCACGAGCCTGCGCGCGAGCGTCGTCGACGCGGACGGCGCGATCCACGCGACGCGGCGCGTGCCCACCGCGGACACCCACGAGGGGCTCACCACCGGCCTCGCGGAGACGGTGGGGGCGCTCGCCGCGGAGCACCCGGTCTCCGCCGTGGGGCTCGCCGTGGCGGGTTTCGTGAGCGCGGACCAGCGCGTCGTGCGCTTCGCCCCGCACCTGCCCTGGCGGCAGGTGGCGGTGGCCGACGAGTTGCACGAGCGGCTGGGCCTGCCGGTGGTTCTCGAGCACGACGCGAACGCGGCCGCCGTGGCGGAACAGCGCTTCGGGGCCGCCACGGACTCCCGGGTGAGCGTGCTCATCGCGCTGGGCACGGGCATCGGCGGCGCGCTGGTCGTCGACGGCGAGCTCTTCCGGGGGGCCCACGGGGTGGCCCCGGAGTTCGGGCACCTGCGCCTCGTGCCGAACGGCCGCCCGTGCTCGTGCGGCAAGCAGGGCTGCTGGGAGCGGTACTGCAGCGGCACGGCGCTGGTGGACACCGCGGTCGAACTCGGCGTGCCCGCGGCGGGCGGTGCCTCCGGGGAGGAGCTCACCGGAGTGTCCGTCGCGCGCGCGGCGGAGGCGGGCGACCCGGCCGCGCGCCGCGCCGCGGACGAGCTGGGGCGCTGGCTCGGCGAGGGGCTCGCCCTCGTCGCCGACGTGTACGACCCCGAGGTCGTGGTGATCACCGGCGGGGTCTCGGACTCGGCGCCGCTGTTCCTGGAGACCGCCCGCCAGCACTACGCCGACGTGGTCACCGGTGCGGGGCACCGGCCGCTGGCGGACGTCCGGGTGGCCCGCTGCGGCGACCGGGCGGCGCTGATCGGCGCCGCCGCGCTCGCCCGCTCCCGCGCGTCGTCCCGGTGGGGGGAGCCGTCCCGGTTGGGGGAGCCGGCCACCACCCGCGCCTGCTCGTGACCTCCCCTCACGACCTTCCCGGTGACCGTTCCCGGCGGGGCCCCGCGCCTGCAGCCGGGTGGCCCTCACACCCGCGCGCCGTCGTCATCGTCGTGATCGGAGGGGCCGCGGCGCAGCCGGAACAGCAGCCAGCCGATCCCGGCGCTGACGAGCACCAGCCCCAGCGGCATCGTGACCGGCGAGGCCAGTCCGGCCAGCCCGGGCACGAGCAGCATCAGCACCCCGAAGGCGATGACGGCGACCCCGCCGATCGCGCCGCCGCTGGGAGCTTTCAGCGGGGGCGGCTCCGGCGGGACGAAGTGCTCGTCCTCCGGGTCCTCGGCGGGAGTCCAGTCGCGCGGCCCGCTACCGGGAGACGCGGTCTCCGCGCTCGGCGGCGCGTCCGCGGACCCCGCGGTGGAGTCCTCCGCACCGCTCGCGTCCCCACCGCTCGCGTCCCCGGACGATGGGGAGGACCAGCGGTCGAACTGGGGGTCGTCTTCCAGCCCGGCGACGATCTCCGCGAACGCCGCGTCGATGTCTTCCGGTCCGTCGGGATCGTTCTGGCGCGTGCTCATGAGGATTCCTCGGCGCGGTCGCGGTGGATGCGGTGCAGGAATTCGACGCTACCGCTGAACACCGTCGGTGCGTCGTGGTCCAGGGTGGCGACGTGGTGGCTGTTCGGCAGCACGGCTTCGCTGCGATCCTGACTGCCCACGCCGTTCAGCACAATCCGGGCGTTGGCCGGCTCCACGACGTGGTCGATCGTCGAGCGGTACACGACCACCGGCTGGTGGACGGTGGGCAGATCCGCGCGCACCTGCCGCCACAGGCCGCGCAGGCTGTTCGCCGCCCGCAGCGGCAGCCGGTCGTAGGCGATCTCGTGCGCGCCCGGTTTCGCGATGTCCCCGCTGATCCCCCGCAGCGCCGGTACGACGCGCGAGACGACGGGGAGCAGCAGGTTCCCCCGCTGCCACGTGGCCACCGACGGGTTCACCAGGAGCACTCCGGCGACGTCGGGGTGCTGCTGGGCCAGCCGGAGGGCGAGGGCACCGCCCATCGACTGCCCCGCGACGGCGACCGCGGAGCACCGCGTGCGCAACTGCAGCAGCGCGTCCTCCACGGCGCCGTACCAGTCCGTCCAGCGCGTGCGGTTGAGCTCCTGCCACCGCGTGCCGTGGCCCGGCAGCAGCGGGCAGGTGACGGTGTACCCCGCGGCGTGCAGGTGCTCGCCCCACGGCCGCATGCTCTGCGGCGTGCTGGTGAAGCCGTGGCAGAGCACGACGCCGATCTCCCGCGCGCCGTCCCATGTGAACGGATCGGCTCCGGGAAGTAAGGTGTGCGCGCCGGGGATCGACTCGGACACGGGATCACCACCTCCACGGGCGTGCCGGACACGCCGCAATGGTCGCACGTGTCCCGTCACGCGCGGAGCGGTCGGTTCCGGGCCGAGGCCCGTCGTCGTTCCTGTGCAGCGGGCTTCGTCGGGTACGATCCGGGTACGTCGGCGCTAGAAAGGCAGCACGGTGCTGTACTGGTTGATGAAGCACGTCCTGCTGGGCCCGTTGCTCAGAACCGTGTTCCGCCCTTCGGTCGAAGGTGCGGAGAACGTGCCCTCCCAGGGGGGTGCGATCCTCGTCAGCAACCACCTCGCGGTCGCCGACTCGTTCTTCATGCCGCTGATGATGCCGCGGCGCGTGACGTTCCTGGCCAAGCGCGAGTACTTCACGGGAAGCGGTCTGAAGGGCAAGCTGCAGAAGTTCTTCTTCGCCGGTGTCGGCCAGGTCCCCATCGACCGGACCAGCGGGGCAGCCGCGCGCGCCGCCCTGGACACCGGGGTGCGGCTGCTGCGCGAGGGGTACCTGCTCGGGGTGTACCCGGAGGGCACGCGCTCCCCGGACGGCCGGTTGTACAAGGGCAAGACCGGTGTGGCCCGGATGGCGCTGGAAGCAGGCGTGCCGGTCGTCCCGGTCGCCATGGACGGCACGGACCGGGTGAACCCGCCGGGGTCGCGGATGTGGCACCCGCGCAAGGTGCGGGTGCACGTGGGAGAGCCGCTGGACTTCTCCCGCTACGCCGGGATGGCCGGCGACCGCTTCGTCGAGCGGGCGATCACCGATGAGCTCATGTACGCGCTGATGGAGCTGTCCGGGCAGCGCTACGTCGACGTCTACGCCGCCAAGGTCAAGGACGAGATGGCCGCCAGCGGGCGCGAGGTCGCCGGCTGGAGCGGACCGGAGCGCAAGGCCGGCTGAGCGGCACGCCGCCGCGCTCCGGGGGCTGCTGTCCGGGGCTGCTGCTGTTCCGGAGTCCGGTGGTCCGGGCCGCCGGGTGGCCCGGGTCTGCTGGCGGTCGGGTCCTCCGGTGGAGCGGGCCGGGCGTGCGCCCCGGTGCCGCTGCGGTTCGGGTCCCGCGGGAGCGCCGGACGGGACGCGCTGCGCAGTCCGCCGAGCGCCTGGTTCACCATGAAGGACCGGGACGGGCACCGCAGCGGTGCTGCCGCACCGGCGACTCCCGGGAGGAGCGGAGAGAAAGTGCAGGCCATCAGCGTTGGCTAGAAGGTTTTTCTACGACTGCGAGTTCATCGAGGACGGGAACACCATCGACCTGGTGTCGATCGGCGTGGTCGACGAGTCCGGACGCGAGTTCTACGCGGTGTCCACCGAGTTCGACGAGGGGCGCGCGGGCCCGTGGGTGCGGCGGTACGTGCTGCCGCAGCTGCCGCCGCCCTCGGACTCCGCGTGGTGTTCGCGGGCCCGCATCCGCGAGGACCTCTTCCGGTTCGTGACCGGGGGCGGTTCCGGCGACGTCGAGCTGTGGGCCTGGTACGCCGCCTACGACCACGTCGCGCTGGCCCAGTTGTGGGGGCCGATGCCCGCGCTGCCGGCCCAGATCCCGAAGTTCACCCGCGACCTGCGGCAGCGCTGGGAGGACGTCGGCAAGCCGCGGCTGCCCGCCCCGCCGGACAACGCGCACGACGCCCTGGCCGACGCGCGGCACAACCTGCGCCGCTGGAAGGTGATCGAGGAGACGGGGCGGCTCCTCGGGTACCCCAAGTGATCGACAGTGCTTGCTGCACCGATCCAGGCCGTGCCACTCTGGCGCCTCCGCGGTGAGATCTGCATCACCGCTTTCGGATCGCTCGACAGGAGGAGGTGGCGCGGATGCCGACTGGGATGCGGGTGGGCGTGCTCACCGGTGGCGGTGACTGCCCGGGGTTGAACGCCGTGCTGCGCGCGGTCACGCGGCGCGGCGTGTCCGAGTACGGCCACGAGATCGTGGGATTCCGCAACGGGTGGCAGGGCACGCTCGAGGGGGCGGTGCAGCCCCTCGGTCTCGACGACGTCGAGCACATCCTCGACCGCGGCGGCACCGTCCTCGGTTCCTCGCGCACGAACCCGTACGCGCTCGACGACGGGGTCGCCCGCCTCCAGCGCACGCTCGAGCGGGAACGCGTCGACGCGCTGGTGGCGATCGGCGGCGAGGACACGCTGGGCGTGGCCGAGCGGCTCGGCCGCGAGGGAGTGCCCGTGGTCGGCGTGCCGAAGACGATCGACAACGACCTCGCCGCCACCGACTACACCTTCGGCTTCGACACGGCGGTGCACATCGCCACCGAATCCATCGACCGGCTGCGCACCACGGCCGAATCGCACCACCGCGCGCTCGTCGTCGAGGTCATGGGCCGCCACGCCGGTTGGATCGCGCTGCACTCCGGGCTCGCCGGCGGTGCGAACGTGATCCTCGTGCCCGAGCAGCCGTTCAGCGTGCCCAAGGTCTGCGACTGGGTGCGGATGCGGTTCGAGCGCGAGTACGCGCCGATCATCGTCGTGGCCGAGGGAGCGGTCCCCGAAGGCGGTGCGGAGCTGCTCGCGACCGGCGAGCGGGACGCGTTCGGGCACGTCCGCCTCGGCGGCGTGGGCACGTGGCTGGCCGACGAGATCGCCGAGGCCACCGGGCACGAGTCCCGCGCGGTGGTGCTCGGGCACACCCAGCGCGGCGGACCGCCCACGGCCTACGACCGCGTGCTGGCCACCCGGTTCGGGCTGCACGCGATCGAAGCGGTCACCGCCGGCGAGTTCGGCAGCATGGTCGCGCTGCGCGGCACCGATGTCGTGCGCGTCCCGTTGCGCGAGGCGACTGCTGCGCTCAAGACCGTGCCGCTGGAGCGCTACGCCGAGGCCGAAGTGCTGTTCGGTTAGCGCACCACGTGTGACGCGCTTCTCCCGGGTGAAAAATCCGTGGCGGAGCCGCCTATTCTGGGGTGCGTGAACTGGACCGTAGACGTACCCGTTGACGAGCTCCCCGATCTCCCGCCGCTGCCGCCGGAGCTGCGGGCGCGTCTCGACGACGCGCTCGCCCGGCCCGCAGCGCAGCAGCCGCGATGGCCGGACCCGGAGCAGGCCCAGCAGGTCCGGCGGGTGCTGGAGAGCGTACCGCCGGTCACCGTGGCGTCCGAGGTCGACCGCCTGCGCGACAACCTCGCCGCCGTGGCCCGCGGTGAGGCGTTCCTGCTGCAGGGGGGTGACTGCGCCGAGACCTTCGCCGACAACACGGAGCCGCACATCCGCGGCAACATCCGCACGCTGCTGCAGATGGCCGTGGTGCTGACCTACGGCGCGAGCATGCCCGTGGTCAAGGTCGGCCGGCTCGCCGGGCAGTACGCCAAGCCGCGGTCCAAGGACACCGACGCCCTCGGCCTGCCCGCCTACCGCGGCGACATGGTCAACTCGCTCGCCGCGGACGAGAAGGCGCGCGAGCACGACCCGTCCCGGCTCATCCGCGCCTACGCCAACGCGAGCGCGACGATGAACCTCTCCCGCGCGCTGACCGGGGCCGGGATGGCCGCGCTGGCCAAGGTGCACGACTGGAACAAGGACTTCGTGCTCAACTCCCCGGCGGGGGAGCGCTACGAGTCGGTGGCCGCCGAGATCGACCGCGCCCTGCGGTTCATGTCGGCTTGCGGCGTCGACGACTCGAGCCTGCACTCCGTCGAGTTCTACGCCAGCCACGAGGCGCTCGTCCTCGACTACGAGCGGGCGATGCTGCGGCTGGAGAACCGCGACGGCACGCCCCGGCTGTACGACCTGTCCGGCCACTTCCTGTGGGTCGGGGAGCGGACGCGGCAGCTCGACGGCGCGCACATCGCCTTCGCCGAGCTGCTGGCCAACCCGATCGGCGTGAAGATCGGCCCGGACACGACGCCCGAGCAGGCCGTGGAGTACGTCGAGCGGCTCGACCCGCACCACGAGGCGGGCCGGCTGACGCTGGTCACCCGCATGGGCAACGACAAGGTCCGCGACGTGCTCCCGGCCATCGTGGAGAAGGTCAGCGCCTCCGGGCACGACGTGATCTGGCAGTGCGACCCGATGCACGGCAACACCCACGAGTCCAGCACCGGCTACAAGACGCGGCACTTCGACCGGGTCGTCGACGAGGTGCAGGGCTTCTTCGAGGTGCACCACAAGCTGGGCACCCATCCCGGTGGCGTGCACATCGAGCTGACCGGCGAGGACGTCACCGAGTGCCTCGGCGGGGCGCAGGACATCTCCGACACCGACCTCGGCGGTCGGTACGAGACCGCCTGCGACCCGCGGCTGAACACCCAGCAGTCGCTGGAGCTGGCGTTCCTCGTGGCGGAGATGCTGCGGAACTGATCCGACCGAGCAGCGGCGCGCGACGGCCGCGTCCCGCAGGGGATGCGGTCGTCGCGCGTACGCGTTCCCGGGCGGGGGCGGCTCCGGCCCGGCCGCGGCGCCTCAGCCGCGCCGTGAGCTCCGGTCGGTGTGCTCGCCCGCCCCCGCGGTGGCCGGTTCGTCGAGCGCGATGCCGGCCTCCGGGTGCGCGTCGTCCGGTGCGCTCGCGTCGCCGCGCGCCGGACGCGGCCCGTGCAGGTTCAGCGGGTCGAACCGGAGGAGGGAGGCGGCCGCCAGCAGCGCCAGCGCGACCACTCCGGCCATGTACGGCCAGTTGAACATCCCCTGCTCGCCATCGGGGTAGTAGGCGAGGACGAGCACCACCTGCCCGCCCACGAGGACCGTCAGCGCCCGCTTGGACCACGGCAGCGCGCACGCCAGGGCCATCGACCAGCTGAGGTACCACGGCAGCACGGTCGGGCCGAGCAGCGCCGCCGCGCACAGGGCGATCGCCGCGCGGCGGATCGCCTCGGCACCGCCGTTGCGGGCCTGCCACCACTGGTGCACGAGGACTCCGGCCAGGGCGAGCATGCCGAGGGCGCGACCGGTCTCGATGAACACGGCGCCGGGGACGTCGGCGAACAGCGAGACGAGACCGTGCACGGCCTGGCCGACTCCGGTGGGCACCGACAGGTAGTTGACGATGATGCTGGGCGCGGACAGGGCGGGCAGCCAGCCGAACCCGACACCGGCGACGGCCGTGCACGCGCCGAACACGGCTCCGAAGACGCCCAGCGCCGGCACCACCGAGCGCAGGAACCGCCACCCCAGGGGGCCTTCGCGGTTGCTGGCCCAGATCCACACGAGGAACGGCAGCAGCACTCCGGCGGTCGCCTTGATCGCCATGGCCACCGTCACCACCGCCACCGCGCTGACGTGGAAGCCGCGCAGCGCCAGCAGTGCTCCCGCGGCGAGCAGTCCGACCACGAGCAGGTCGTTGTGCGGCCCCCCGACGAGCTGCGTGACGGTCAGCGGGCTGGCCACCGCGATCCACAGCGCCACGGGCAGGCGTCCGCCGAGGTGGCGCACCAGCCCCGGCAGCACGGCCGCGAACAGCACCAGCCCGAGCAGCACCAGCAACCGGAACGCGATCACGCCCACGAGCACGTGCTCGCCGACGGCCCAGGCCATGACCGTGGAGATCGCGATGAACAGCGGCCCGTACGGCGCGGGCGTCGTGTGCCAGGTGGGGTGCACGTTCTCCGGGATCGGCCCGTTGAGCACGGCGGGACCGAGGGCGTACGGATCGAGGCCGTGCACGACCAGCAGCCCCTGGCCGAGGTAGCTGTACACGTCCCGGGTGAACAGGGGCGGGGCGATGAGCAGCGGAGCCATCCACGCGGCCCCGGCGAGCAGCACGCCGCGGGCCGGGACCAGGTGTGCCAGCACCCCGCGTCCGAGGCGGATCCACGCCCACAGCAGCACCGCGAAACCGAGGTAGGTGACCGCGAGGGCGAGCTCCCGGCCGTGCCCGTACCGGATCAGCGACAGCGGCCCGTCGCCGAGGACCGGATCGCGCATGAGCGTGCCACCTGCTCCGAGCGAGCCCAGCAGCACCAGCAGCGAGCCCGCCGCGCCCAGGGCGATCGTGCGCAGCGGAAGGGGGCCGCGGAACAGGTCGTGCCACCGCAGCGGGGAGGTGCGGGGCGGGGGCTCGGCGGCTTCGGGGAACGGCGTCGGGGAGTTCATCGGGGCCATGACGTGCCCCATAGTTCCATATCGTCCCGATCATGAGGGCATCGGCGGTACGCCCGCGTGGCCCCGGTTCGTGCCGAGATCGGGTTCGGCCTGGTCAGCGAGACGCGCAGGCGCGGGCGACCACCGGGACGCGAGCAACGTCACACACCGGTGGCCGCCGCGAGCGCTCCGCGGACGGTCAGAACGCGTTGACCGAGACGGTCGAGCCGGGTTCCACGCGCTGCCCGGCCATGGGCAGCTGTCCCAGCACGAGCCCGCCCTCGCGGTCGAAGAGGCTGCGCACCTTCAGCTGCAGACCCGCCTCGGCCGCCATCTGCTGTGCCTGCTGCACCGACTTGCCGTTGAAGTTCGGCACCGACACGGCGTTGGACACCACCACGCCGACGCGCGCCTCGCCCGACTGCTGCACGGTCGTGCCGCCCTCGGGGTCGGTGCGGATGACGTGACCGCCCGCCACGTCGCCGTTGAACTCCTCGCCCGCCACGTACGGCGTGAACCCGGCCTGCTGCAGCGCCTGGAAGGCCTCCTGCTGGGCGGCCCCCGACACGTCCGGGACCGGCACCGGGCGCGGACCCCTGCTGACCACGAGCTGCACCTGGGCACTGGAGGGCAGCCGCGTGCCGGGCTGCGGATCCACGCGGATGACGTGCCCCTCGGGAACCGTGCGGTGGTACTCCTCGCCGGCCCGCTGCGGACGCAGCTGCGCGTCGCGCAGCGCGCTTTCCGCGTCGGTCACGCTCGTTCCCGGTGCGATCTCCGGTACCTGCGGTTTGCCCAGCGAGACCACGACCCGCACCGAACCGCCCTCGGAGGCCCGCGAGCCGGCTTCCGGCGAGGTGCGCAGCACGAGACCTTCCGCTGTGTCGTCGTTGTGCTCCCGCGTGACCTCCGGCTGCAGCCCCGCCTCGCGGAGGGCGGTGGTGGCCTGCTGCTCCGGCTGGCCGGCCACGTGCGGCACGTCGACCTGTTGCCGCGCCCCGAGGTAGAACGCGCCGGCGCCGAGCAGGCCGACCAGCACCAGCACCCCGAGGGCCCACAGCAGTCCGCTGCGGCGCCAGCGCCGGCGGCCGGTCTCCACCGCGGCGATCTCCCGCGTGTCCGCGGCGTCCGCGCCCACCTCCTGCGCCGGGCGGGACAGCGCCCGCGTCCCGCGCGGGCCGGGGGAGTCCGCCGCCCCCGGGTGGTAGGCGCGCGTCTCCCGCAGCGGCGGTCCGGCCGGGGTCATCCGCTCGGTGCGCTCGGCATCGGTGGGCACCGGCACGGGCACCGGGGCGATGCCCAGGTCCTGGCGCAGCCGGACCAGCTCGGTGCGGAAGGCCTCCGCGTCGGCCGGCCGCTCCGCGGCATCGCGCCGGGTGGCGCGCACGGCCAGCGCGTCCACCGCCGGTGGCAGGTCGGGCAGTTGTTCCCCCGGCGGGGGCATGTCCTCGTTGACGTGCCGGTAGGCGACCGACAGCGCGTTGTCGGCGACGTACGGCGGCTGGCCGGTGAGCATCTCGTGGAGCACCACCCCGGCCGCGTACACGTCGCTGCGCGGGTCCGCGTCGCCGGTGGTGACCTGCTCGGGCGAGAGGTAGGCGACCGTGCCGAGGATGACGCCGCCGCTGGTGGTGCCCGCGGAGGCGGCGGCCCGCACCAGGCCGAAGTCGGCCACGTGCACGGTCCCGTCCGTGCCGATCAGCACGTTCTCCGGCTTCACGTCGCGGTGCACCATGCCCGCCTGGTGCGCCGCGCCCAGGGCGGACAGCACCGGTTCCAGCACGCTCAGCGCCACCGGCAGCGACAGGCGGCCGTGCTGCTGGATGAGGTCGCGCAGGGTGCAGCCGCGCACCAGCTGCATCACCAGGAACACGTGGTCGCCCGCGGGGCTGCGGTCCACGCCCTGGTCGTAGACGGCGACGATGTTCGGGTGGTCGAGCCGGGCCGCGGTGCGCGCTTCCCGCTCGAAGCGTTCCACGAAGGAGCGGTCCCCGGAGTGCTGGGAGTCCATCACCTTGATCGCCACGGGGCGATCCAGGCGCGTGTCCACACCGGTGTAGACGGTGGACATGCCGCCGCGCGCGAGCACCTCGTCCACCCGGTACCGGCCTTCCAGCAGGGAGCCGAGCAACGACGCGGACCCGTTGCGTCCGGAATCTTCCTCAGAAGCCATGTGTCGCCAACCCGAGTCGTCGTGTCCGGCCGATTGTGGCAGGTGAGCCAGGGCACGACGGACGCTGTGCGCCTGCGCCGCGGCACGCGGAACCGGTCTGCTCTCCGATCACGGGATCGATCGTAGGCGGCGCGGTTCACTGGTCCGTGTCCGGTGCCACGATCCAGGAGGGGCGGCCCGCGGTGTAGCCCGTCCGGTGCAACGCAGGTTCGGGGGCGGTGTGGCATCGTGGTTCACGTGAGTGCGATTCCTGCAGCTCCGGATGTACTCGCTCCCGAGGTGGAGCTCATCCCGATCCCCGAAGTGGCGAAGCGATTCAACCGACCGGTCACCCGGGTGCACCAGTTGATCCGCGAGGGTCAGCTGCTCGCCATGCGCCGCGACGGCGAGCTGAGCGTCCCGGCCGCTTTCCTCACCGAGGACGGCATCGTCAAGGGGCTCCCCGGCACGATCACGTTGCTCAGCGACGCCGGGTACCACCCCGACGAGATCTTGCGGTGGCTGTTCACCGAGGACGACACCCTCCCCGGCAGCCCCATCCAGGCGCTGTGCGAGAACCGGGGACGCGAGGTCAAGAGGCGGGCCCAGGCCATGGGCTTCTGAGCGCTCCGCGCCGGCTCCGCCCCCGGTGGTGCGGGCCGGTGGCGCTGCGGTGAAGTCGGAACGGCCCCGCGCGGGGGTGGGCGACGTGCCCGCTCCCGCGCGGGGGAGTACCCCCGCGGCTGCACCGCAGCCCGGGTGCCGGCCGCGCCGGTCAGCCGCCGGTGGCGCGCTGCCCGGTGCTGCTCTGCCCGGTGATCCGCTGCGCCGCGTGCTTGCCGGACAGCAACACCGAGGGCACGCCGACGCCGGGCGTCGTGCCGGAACCGGCGAGCACGACGTTGTCCCACCCGCGCGCCAGGTTGCGCTGCCGGAACGGACCGGTCTGCGCGAACGTGTGCGCCGCGGAGAACGGGGTGCCCGCCGCGAACCCCCGCGCGGCCCAGTCCGCCGGGGTCACCAGCGACAGGGTCTCGGGTTCGTCGCCGTCCGCGAGGAACCCGCGGCGCCGCAGCGTTCCCGCCAGCTCGTCCCGGTAGGCGGGGCCGACGCGGTCCCAGTCGATCGCACCGCTCCGCAGGTTCGGGCACGGCGCGAGCACGTACTGCAGCTCGCGGCCTGCGGGGGCGAGCGCCGCATCGGTGGCCGTCGGCCGCGTCACCAGCAGCGAGGGATCGCTCATGAGCCGCCCGCGGCTCAGCTCCGCGAACGTGCCCGACCACGCCGCGCCGAACGAGATCGTGTGGTGCGCGTCCGTCAGCGGGGCGCCGCTGCCCACGTGCCACACCACGGCCGAGTGCGCCCAGGTGGGCTCGCGCCGCGGCGCCCCTCCCAGCAGCCGCCACGTCTCCGGCAGGTCGGCGGTGCTGACCACGGCGTCGGCGGGCAGGCGGCCGGTCGTGGTGCGCAGCGCCGCGACCCGAGCGCCCCGGCGCTCCAGCCCGGTGACCTCCTCGCCGAACCGGAACCGCACCCCCGCTCCGGCAGCCGCCTCGGCCAGGGCCCGCGGCAGGGCGTGTGTCCCGCCGCGGGGGAACCACACGCCGCCCACCGTGTCCATGTAGGGGATCGCCGAGTACAGCGCCAGCGCCCGCTGCGGGCTCAACCCCGCGTAGAGCGCCTGGAACGAGAACACGCGCACCACGCGCGGATCGGACAGGAAGCGCCGCACGGCGCGCTCGAGCCGTCCGAACCCGCCCAGCCAGGCGACGCGGGCCAGCTCCGGCCGCAGCAGGTCGGCCGCCGAGTCAAAGTTCGCGTCGATGAACCGGTCCCGCTCCGCCCGGTACATCGCGGTCAGCCAGCGGCGCAGCCGCCGGTACCCGCGCGCCTCGCGAGGTCCGGCGAACCGCCGCACCTCCTCCTCCATCGCTTCGGCGTCGCTGTGCACGTCGAGGGCGCTGCCGTCGGCGAACCGCGCCCGGTAGGCGGGGTGCAGCGGCACCAGCTCCACCCGCTCGCGCAGCGAGTCGCCCACCGCGGCCAGCGCTTCGTCGAGCAGATCCGGCATCGTCACCACGGTCGGTCCGGTGTCGATGCGGTAACCGCCGCGCTCCTCCCGCCCGGCCCGGCCGCCGGGGACCGCGGCGCGCTCCACCACGGTGACCTCCCGGCCGGTCCCGGCCAGGTGCAGCGCCGCCGCCAGGCCGGCGAGCCCGGCGCCGATGACCACCACCCGGTCGGTCGGACCGGCCACCGCGCGCACGCGCGTCACCGGGCCCGATCGGTGACCGTCACCGCCAGTTCCGCCAACCGGGTCGCGGCGGGCTCGGCCAGGTCGGCGCTGCGCAGGGCGTGCATCGCCGAACCCGTGAGCTCGCTGATCCGCCGCTCCACCGCCGCGTCGGCTCCGACGCGGTGCAGCAGCTCCCGCACGCGCCGCACACCGGCCCCGGTCAGCTCCGGGTCGCCGAGCGCGGAGCGCAGCTCCTCCGCAGCGGCGGTGTCACCGCGCTGCTGCGCCTGGTCGAACGCTTCGGCCACGAGCACGGTCCGCTTGCCCTCGCGGAGGTCGTCTCCGGCGGGTTTGCCGGTCACCGCGGGGTCGCCGAAGACCCCGAGCAGGTCGTCGCGCAGTTGGAAGGCCACGCCGATGTCGGAACCGAAGCGGCGCAGCGCCGCCACCGCCTCCGGGGTGCCGCCGGCGATCTCCGCGCCCAGCTCCAGCGGCCGCTGCACCGTGTACGAGGCCGACTTGAGCGCGCACACGCGCAGCGCGGCCGCGGCGGACTCGTCCTCGCCGGCCTGGCCCAGCACGTCCAGGTACTGCCCGCCGAGCACCTCCGTGCGCATCGCCTGCCACGGGCGCATGCCGCGGCGCAGCGCACCGGCCTCCAGGCCGGCGTCGAAGAACATGTCGTCGGACCAGGTCAGCGCCAGGTCACCGAGCAGCACCGCGGCGGTCATCCCGAACTGCTCGGGCCGCCCGGCGTGCTCCGCCTCCCGGTGGTGGCGCGCGAACGCCCGGTGCACCGTCGGGTTGCCGCGCCGCGTGTCGGAGTCGTCGATGAGGTCGTCGTGCACGAGCGCGCACGCCTGCAGCAGTTCGAGGGAGCTGGCGGCCCGCAGCATCGCCGCAGCGGCGGGTCCGTGCGCCGCACCGCCGACGGCGCGCCACCCCCACCAGGCGAACGTGGGCCGCAGGCGCTTCCCACCGCCGAGGACGAAGCCGTCCAGCTCGGCGGCGGCGTCCCGGAAGGCCTCGCTGAACTCGGCCACCTCGCGCACGCGCCGCTGCAGGTAGTCGGTCAGCGCGCGGTGCACGTGCTCGGGCAGGTCGTCGTCGTAGCCGACGCCGCGCGGCGGGCCGTCGGGGACGGGTTCGGTGCGGGGGACGGACACGGTTCCATCCTCCGCGATACGCGCGTCACGCGGTCGGCGGGGGCGGTCCGGAGCAGTGCCGAACCCGCTGCGCTGCGCGACCGCTCGGAGTCACGACCGCGACTCCGGTACCGCACCAGCGGCTCCCTCCGGGGAGACGCGGGTGTGCAGGTGCGTCCGCAGCGCCAGCAGTCCGACGAGCACCGCCACGCCCAGCGTGCCCAGCCCCACGACCGCGGCCCAGAACGTCCACGGCCCGACGGCCGAGCTCGAGTACTGGTAGGTCACCGCCATGTGCGTGACCTCGCCGGGCTCGAGGTTCCAGGTCACCGTTCCCGCGCTCTCCTGCCCGTTGCTGTTGGTGATCTGCCCCGGCGCGCTGATCCGCACGAGCACCGAGGAGTTGGTGTTGGCCAGCGGGGTCAGGTCCACCCGCGCGTTGGCGTCGACGAGCGTGCCGTTCCGCCGCAGCGTGACCTCGTAGCGCGATTCGCTCGGGCTCAGCTCCTTGGCGAGGGTCTCGACCTCGTGGAAGGTCAGGTCGTGGAAGGACAGGTGCGATCCTTGCCGCCCCTCGGTGGTGTAGGGCTCGACGGTCACCCGGTCGGCCAGGTGCGGCGGCGGCTCCACCCGGAACGGTTCCTGCCCGGCGGCCGTTCGCGTGGAAACGCGCAGTTCGCCGGAAACGCGGTCGTCGTCGGTGATGTTGATCGACGCGCTCAGGTGCAGGCAGCCGGTGAGCGCGACGGTCGCCGCGACGAGCAGCGCCACGAGCAGCGCGGTGCGCGCACCCCGCGGACGCCGGCGGCGGTTCGTGGTGTCCACGGAACTGAGAGTGGCACGAGGCCGCCGGCTTCGCCGGGTGCTCGCCACGCGCCGGTGAACCCCGGTGCCCAGCGCGGGAGCATTCCGGCGAAGCGCTCGCACCTGCGGCGGAGAAGACCGCGCTCGCGGCGCCGCCGCGCGGTAGCGTGTCCGCATGGCAGTTGATCGTGACGGCATCCATGCCGAGAGTGACCAGTACGTGGCGGATCTGGTGGCGCTCGACCCGATCGCGGGCACCGCGCTCGGCATCTCCGGTGGCGAGGACAGGCTCACCGACTACTCCCCGGACGGCCACCGCGCCCGCGCCGACCTCGCCAAGCGCGCGCTCGCCCGCGTCAGCGGCGCCGAACCGCGCGAGGAGGGCGAACGCGTGGCGCAGGCCGTGTTCCGGGAGCGCGTCGGCCTGGACGTCGAACTGCACGAGTCCGGTGCGGACATGTCCGCGCTGAACGTGATCGCCAGCCCCGTGCAGGACCTGCGCCAGGTCTTCGACCTCATGCCCGGGGACACCCCGGAGCAGTGGCGCACCATCGCGCGGCGGCTCGCGGCGATGCCCGAGGCCGTCGGAGGGTTGTGCGCGAGCCTGCGCGAGGCGGCCCGCGGGGGTGACGTGGCCGCGGCGCGCCAGGTCCGCCGGGTCGCCGAGCAGTGCGACACCTGGTCCGGCAAGGACGGTTCGGAGTCCTTCTTCGCCGCGATGATCAACCGCGCCGGGCAGCAGGAGCCCGCGCTGCACCGGGAACTCGAGCGCGGCGCGGAGCTCGCCGCCGGCGCCTACGGGGACCTGGCCGAGTTCCTCCGCACCGAGCTGCTGCCGCAGGCGCCGGCCAAGGACGCGGTCGGCGAGCAGCGCTACCGGTTGTGGTCGCGGTACTTCCTCGGGGCGCGCCTCGACCTGCGCGAGGCCTACGAGTGGGGTTGGGCCGAGTTCACCGCGCTCGAGGGGGAGATGCGCGAGCTGGTCGACGGCATCAGCAGCGGCTCCTCGGTCGCCGAGGTCGCGCGTGCGCTCGACGAGGACGAGCGCTACCGGATCCGCGGGCAGGACGCGCTGCGGGACTGGATGCAGCAGCTCGCCGACACGGCGATCGGCGAGCTGGCCGGCGTGGAGTTCGACATCCCGGAACCGCTGCGCACCCTCGAGTGCCGCATCGCGCCGCCGGGCGGCGGGGTCGGGGCGTACTACACCGGCCCCACCGAGGACTTCCAGCGCCCCGGGCGGATGTGGTGGTCGCTCCCGCAGGACCGCACCGAGTTCCCGGTGTGGCGCGAAGTCCCGGTCGTCTACCACGAAGGCGTTCCGGGGCACCACCTGCAGGTGGGCACGGCGGTGCACGAGGCGCAGCGGCTCAACAGGTTCCAGCGGCTGGCGTGCTTCGTCTCGGCCCACGGCGAGGGGTGGGCGCTGTACGCCGAGCGGCTCATGCGCGAGCTCGGTTACCTGCAGGACCCGGCGTACCTGCTGGGCATGCTCAACGAGCAGCTGTTCCGCGCCGCCCGGGTGGTCGTGGACATCGGCATGCACCTGGAGCTGGAGATCCCCCGCGGGACCGGGTTCCACGAGGGGGAGCACTGGACGCCCGAGCTCGGTCGGGAGTTCCTGCTGCAGCGCACCGTGGCCGATCCGGAGCACGTCCGCGACGAGGTCGACCGCTACTTGGGTTGGCCGGGGCAGGCCCCCTCGTACAAGCTCGGGGAGCGGTTGTGGCGCGCCGCCCGGGACGAGGCGCACCAACGCCACGGGGCGTCCTTCAGCCGCAAGGAGTTCCACCGCCGGGCGCTCGAGCTCGGGCCGATGGGGCTGGACACGTTGCGCGAGCAGCTCGCGCGGATCTGATCCGGCGCCACCGGGCGGCGGGGACACCGCGCGCCGGGCCACCGCGGCGGGACTCGCGCGAGCGCCGTCCGGTGCGGGCTCCCGCCGCGGGTGGTGCGCGGGCGGAGGCCGCGGACCACCCGCTGGTGCTCCGCCAGCTCGCCTGGGCGCACCGGCGGGTGCGGTGCTACTGCTCGGCGTCCTCGCACGGCAGCGAGCGGCCGAGCACGGCGAAGGGGCGCGGGTCCCCGGCGAACCGGTGCTGGCGCAGCACGTCCTGGAACCCCATGCGCCGGTACAGCCGCCACGCGCGCGTCGGTCCCTCCGGGGTGGACAGCAGCACCGCCGCCGCGGGCGCGGGGGACAGCAGCCGGCGGGCGACGTCCTCGCCGAGTCCGGAGCCCTGCCAGTCCGGGCGCACGTGCAGCTCGGTGAGCTCGAAGTAGTCGTCGAGCCACCCCTCCGGGGAGAGCCCCGCGTGCACCATCCCCCGGCGCACCTGCTCGTGCCACCACTGGCCGGGGGTTCCGAGGTAGCCGTAGCCGATGCCGACGAGCTCGTCCTCGTCGCTGACCGCACCGATGCAGCGCCAGCCGGGGCGCAGCATGTGCGCGGTCCACATCGGGGCGCGCTGCTGGGCCGTGGCCTCGGGGTAGTTCATCGCGGCGATGTACAGCGACAGCGCTTCGGCCAGCCGGGCGCGGAGGTCGTGCGCGGAGAACTCCGCGAGCCTGGCGCAGCGTGGGGATGGTGCGGCGGTCACGGCCCGCACACTAGCGCTTCTCGCCGCCGCGTGGGGAGCGCCGCCGGGTGGGGAGAACCGGGGCGCGGTGCGCTTCCCGGCCGCGTCCGCTCGAACCGGGTGCCGTTCGAACGGGCAGTCGAACGCTCACTCGAACTGGCGATCGAAAACGCCTTGAACCGCGGTCGGCGGAGATCTACAGTCGAACATGTCGAACGGACATTCGAACGGCTTTCTTCGCGAGTCGGTGCTTCCTTCGTGAGCCGGCGCCTCCTTCGTGAGTCGAAGTCCGTGAGCAGGAGTATCCGTCTGGAGGTCTGTCATGGCGTCATCGCTCGAATCCGCCACCCAACCGCCGCTGATCCCCGTGCAGCGGAATTCCGAACGGCCGGTGGGCGCACCGCGGCACGCCGCGTGCCCCTCGGGGCCGCTGTCCCTGCTCGCCCAAGCGCGCAACTGCTGCGAACTCGCCCAGGACGCCGAGACCGCCGAGCAGCGGTACGTGGAGGCGCACATCGCTGCGTTCCGCGCGGCAACGGCGCTGGTCCTGGCGCGCTCCCGGTACCGCACGAGCGCGAAACCCGCCAGCGTGTGGTCGCTGCTGACCGAGGCGGTCCCCGAGCTGCGCGAGTGGGCCGGCTACTTCGCCGCGCGCTCGGAGCGCAGGGCCGCGGTGGAAGCGGGGGCCCGCATCTCCGGGGAGGAAGCCGAGGAGCTGCAGCTCCGCTCGGGTGAGTTCCTCGCCGTCGCCGAGCGCAGCCTGCTGGAGGTGCTGTCGTGAGCCCGGGGCACGCGCACGCGGGGGCGAAGGAGGGCCTCCTACCGCCCGGGCGGGGCGGGGACGGATGCACCGGGTCCGCACGGCGCGCTGAGAGCACGGACCGGCTGGGCCCGCTGTCGTGCGCGGCGCGCGCTCCCACCCCCGAGGGGCTGCGTGAAACCCTCGGCAAGGAGGGGCGCGCCTTCGCCGACAGCGCGCGGCGGTGCCGGGAGGAGGCACCGGTCTCCGGGGCTTCCGGGAGAACGGCCGGTGAGACGGTCCGGCACCTGGTCGGCGAGTACGACGCGGCACTGGGCCGGTTGGACACGCGGCAGCGGACCGCATCAGCGCAGGCCACCCCGGAGCAGGTCACCCCTGGGCGCACGGACGTGGCCGCCCCGGTGGAGCGGTTCGTCGACCGCTTGGCGGCGCTGCTGGCCGAATTCGGGACCCGCTCGCCGTGGGAATCGTGCTCCACCTGGTGGCCCGCGGACGGCACGGTCCGCTTCTGGCTGCGGCGACTGACCCATGCCACGCTCCTCGGGCGCGTCGACGTGGAGTCGGCCACCGGTGAAGGACACGGTCCCGTGCCCACCGCGATCGCCGAGGACGGCATCGACGAGGTGCTGCGGCTGTGGTTCGCCCACCGGCTGCCCGTGCTCGGCATGGCCGGTACGCACCCCTGCGCGGTGCACGTGCGCACCCCGGGCAACAGTTGGATGGCCTGCGCGGATGAGCGCGGTGTCGCGCTGTGGCCACCACGGGAGTGCCCACGTGGTGCGGATGCGGTGGTCACGGGTGATCCGGATCGTGTCTACCTGTGGTTGTGGGGACGCCTGCCGGACCGGGCGGTGACCATCGCCGGGGACGTGCGGGCCACGGCTCAGCTGTGGGGGCTTCTCCGGCTGTCCACGCACGGCGTGTCCTGACCAGGACCGCTCCTGAACGCCGCGCCGGTGCGCTGTGCCGGTCACGGGTCCGATCCGGGGCGCTCTCCGGAATCCCGGAGCCGGGAGCAGTTCGACGTCAGGAGCGCAACCGCAACCCCTTCGGCGTGACGCGGAACCCGGCCTCGGTGAGCAGCTCGGCCAACCGCGTTCCCCAAACTCCCTCGCCATCGGTGCGGCGCACCGTCACCTGCTCCAACCACCCGTGCTGGACCGCCTTCGCCAGGCCGGCCGCCCCCGCGCGCAGGAGCGACTCGTCCGTGGTGAACGACAGCAGCGACCGCCCACCACGTTCCAGGTAGAACACGGCCTGCCCCGCGACCAGCACCACGAGTGCGCCGGCTTTGCGACCCGGGCGGTGCCGCGTCTCGCTTCGCGGTTCGGGCCAGTCCAGCGCAGCACCGAACGGCTGCGCCGGGTCGGCCGCGGCGAGCACGAGGGCCGCGTCCTCGCTCTCCGCGGAGTCCTCGGAGGTGGAGAAGGAACGCAGGCGGTCGATCGCCCCCGGCACGGCGAACTGCGCGGCACCGAGTCCCTCGACGACGTAACCGCGCCGGCAGTGGCCCGACTCCTCCATCGTGCGCAGCACTTTGTACACGGCGGAGAACCCGCCGGTGTGGCGCTCGATGTCCAGCGCGCCCCGCGTGAGCACCCCGTGCCGCTCGAGGAACGACTCGGTGCGCGCATGTGCCCGCCGCGTGGCGTCCTCGCTGGACAGTGGCGCGAGAGACCACCGTCCGGACACTGTGGGCGGACCGGTCCGACTCGGCATGTTCGGGCGCCCCGCCCGCAGGCCCGCGTACCGCCCGCGCGGAGCGGAACGCCGGGGGCGGTGCTTCGCCGTCCCGCCGCCGAGGCTCGCCCGCAGCGGAGAGAGGGTGTCGTTGGTGATCCGCCCCGCCCACACCAGGTCCCACAGCGCCGTGGTGACCTCCTCGTCAGAGGGCGCAGGTTCCCCACGGGCCACCTGCTCCTGCCCGACGCGGTCGGCCAGCTGCCGGAAGAACAACGCACCTCCTGCCAACGCCGTCTGCACCGCCTGCTGCAGCGGTGCGTCGAGCGGCTCCTCCGGCAGGTCCGGCAGCAGCAGGTCCGCCACATCCGTCGGCGCCACCGCGATCCAGCCGTCCCCGCCGGCCAGCGCCCCGGATCCGACCCAGGTCACTTCGCCGCTCGAGGTCAGCTCGTCCAACAGCGCCGGCCGGTACCCGGGCAGCCGGGCCGGCAGGAGCAACGACTCCAGGGCGCTGGCGGGGACCGGAACACCGGCGAGCTGTTCGACGACCGCGTAGGTGTCCTCGGCGGTCGGCGCGTGCCGCTGCTGCGCGCCGATGCCGTGCCACGACGGCAGGAACCGGACCAGAGCGCGCTGGTCGACGGGTTCGACCTCGGCCCGCAGACGCGCCAGCGAGGCTCGTCGCAGCCGCCGCAGCACCTCGCTGTCGCAGTACTCGAGCGTGCCCCCACCACCCGCCTGCAGGGGGCGCAGTTCGCCGTTGACGAGCCGGCCGCCGGCCGTCAACTGGTCGAGCACGCTGTGCACCACGCTGACGCCGAGGCCGAAGCGCTGAGCCGCGGACTCGGCGGTGAACGGCCCGCGGCACCGGGCGTGGCGGATCAGCAGCTCAGCGAGCGGGTGCGCGGACGGTTCGGTGAACGCCTCCGGCACTCCCACGGGCAGCGCCACCCCGAGGGCGTCGCGCACCCTGCCCGCGTCCTCGATGGGGATCCACCGCGGTTCTCCGGCGATGCGCACGTGCAGCACCCGGTGCTGCGCCTGCAGCTGTTCCAACCACTCCGCCCGGACACCCCGCTGCTCGGCCTCCCGCGTGGACAGATCACCGAGCGAGGCCAGCACGTCCATCGTGGACTCGACGTCGAAGGCGCGGCGCTCCTCGCTGAGCCGCTGCAGCCGCTGCTCCACCTCGACGACCACGTCCGGATCGAGCAGCTCGCGCAGCGCCTCGGACCCCAGGAGCTCGCTCAGCAGTGTGGAGTCCAGGCTCAACGCGGCCGACCGGCGTTCCGCCAGCGGCGCGTCCGACTCGTACAGGAACATCCCCACGTAGCCGAACAGCAGGTTCCGCGCGAACGGTGACGGGCTCGGCGTCTCCACCTCGACCGCCCGGGTCCGCCGCGCCGCCACGTCCCGCATGACCTCGGTCAGCCCGGGCACGTCGTAGACGTCCTGCAAGCACTCCCGCATCGCCTCCAGCACGATCGGGAACTCCTCGTACCGCGAGGCCACGGACAGCAGCTGCGCCGCCCGCTGGCGCTGCTGCCACAGCGGGGTTCGCCGCCCGGGATCGCGCCGCGGCAGCAGCAACGCGCGCGCGGCGCACTCCCGGAACCGCGCGGCGAACAGCGCCGAACCGCCGACCTCGTCGGTGACGGCCTGCCGCACCTCGTCCGGATCGAACAGCACGTCCTCGGCGGTGGGCACCACCTCGCCGCCGGACTCGTCCCACGCGTCGGCCATCCGCAGCACGATGCCGTCGTCGGAGGCGGCCACCTGGGCGTCGACCCCGCGGCGCTCGCGCAGCCGCGCGCCGATGAGCAGCGCCCACGGATCGTTCACCGGCGCGCCGAACGGCGAGTGCACCACCAGCCGCCAGTCGCCCAGCTCATCGCGGAACCGCTCGACCACCACGGTGCGGTCGTCCGGCACGTGCCGCGTCGCCTGCCGCTGATCGGCCACGTAGGAGAGCAGGTTGTCCTGCGCCCACTTGTCCAGCCCGGCCGCGGCGATGCGCTCGCGCGCCGCGTCCTCCTCCGCGGAAGCCAGCTCCCGGACGAAGGCCCCCAGCGCGCGCCCCAGCTCCAGCGGGCGCCCCGGCGAGTCCCCGCGCCAGAACGGCATCCGCGCCGCCTGCCCGGGGGCGGGCACGACCACGACCCGGTCGTGGGTGATGTCCTCCACCCGCCACGCCGAGGTCCCCAGCAGGAACGTGTCCCCGACGCGCGACTCGTAGACCATCTCCTCGTCGAGCTCGCCCACGCGCGTGCCGCCGCGGCCGTCCCCCTCACCCGGTGTCGTCACGAGGAACAGCCCCCGGTCCGGGATCGTGCCCCCGGAGGTGACGGCCAGCCGCTGCGCCCCGGGGCGGGCCCGCAGCTCCTCGTCGACCCGGTCCCACACCAGACGCGCCCGCAGATCGCCGAACTCCTCGCTCGGATAGCGGCCCGCGAGCATGTCCAGCACCGCGCGCAGCGCGGAATCCGGCAACCCCGCGAACGGCGCGGCCCTGCGCACCACACCGGCCAGCTCGGCGAACCCCCAGTCCGCCATCGCCACCATCGCCACGACCTGCTGGGCCAGCACGTCCAGCGGGTTGCGCGGGTAGGAGAGCTCCTCGATGAGCCCCTCGGCCATCCGCTCGCCGACCACCGCGCAGCCGATGAGGTCCCCGCGGAACTTGGGGAACACCACCCCGTGCGAAGCCGCGTCCACGTGGTGCCCCGCCCGCCCGATGCGCTGCAACCCGGAGGCCACGCTCGGCGGCGTCTCCACCTGGATCACCAGGTCGACCGCGCCCATGTCGATGCCCAGCTCCAGCGAGGAGGTGGCCACCACGCAGGCCAGCGAGCCGGACTTGAGCTCGTCTTCCACCTGCGAGCGCTGCTCCCGGGACATCGACCCGTGGTGCGCCCGCGCCACAGTGCGGTCGCTGCCCGCGGTCACACCGGACGCGCCCGGAGCCGCGGCCGGGAACTCGGCCACCGCGGGCTCGTCCCCCTCCTGCTCGGCTGCGAGCTCGTTGAGCCCCGCGGTGAGGCGTTCGGCCAGCCGGCGCGAGTTGGCGAACACGATCGTCGACCGGTGCTGCCGCACGAGCTCGAGCACGCGCTCCCGCACCGACGGCCAGATCGAGGCGTGCCGGTCCGCCCCCGCCGCTGAGGCCGCAGCAGGCCGCCCCGCCCCGGTGGGCCCCTCCGCGCCGCTCAGCTCGGCCATGTCCGGAACCGGCACCTCCACCCGCACCTCGACCTGCTTGGGGTGCTCCGGCTGCACCAGGCGCACCGGGCGCCCGCCTGCCAGGTACGTGCGGACCTCGTCGACCGGGCGGACCGTCGCCGACAGGCCGATCCGCTGCGCCGGCCGCGGCAGCAGCGCGTCCAGCCGCTCCAGCGACAGCGCCAGGTGCGCCCCGCGCTTCGTGCCCGCGACGGCGTGCACCTCGTCGAGGATCACCGTCCGCACACCGCGCAGCGCCTCCCGCGCCGCGGAAGTCAGCAGCAGGAACAGCGACTCGGGGGTCGTCACCAGCACGTCCTGCGGTTTGCGGGCGAACGAGCGGCGGGCCTCGGAGGGCGTGTCCCCGGTGCGCACCCCCACGGTGATGTCCGGGGGCTCCTCCCCGCGGCGCTGCGCGGCCTGGCGCATCCCCGCCAGCGGCGAGCGCAGGTTCCGCTCGATGTCCGCCGCGAGCGCCTTCATCGGTGACACGTAGAGCACGCGGCAGCGGTGCTGCGGGTCCTGCGGCGGGCCGGTGGCCGCGAGCCGGTCCAGGCTCGACAGGAACGCCGCCAGCGTCTTGCCCGAACCGGTCGGGGCGACGACCAGGGTGTGCTCGCCGGCCGCGATGGTGCTCCACGCGCCGTGCTGGGCGCGCGTGGGAGCGGCGAACGCTCCGCGGAACCACTCCTGCGTGGCGGGGGAGAACGCCTCCAGCACGTCGTCCATGCCCCCATGCTGGCGCACGGGACCGACACCGCACCGGGGACGCGCGTGCGGTGCGCGGCGTGTCGGGCGTCAGCGGTTGCGCTGATCCCACAGGAACTTCACGGCGAGCACCACGACGACGAGCAGGCCCGCCCCGATGACGAGCTTGCCGAGCGGCGTGGTCAGGCCGGTGGGATCGGCCTGGGCGAGCAGCAGCACCATGCCTCCAGCGTACGAAGCACCCGTAAGCTGGTCGGCGATGCGTCACACCTTGTTCCGCGAGCGGATGACCGCCGAGTTCGGCGAGCTCCGCGCCGACATGCTCGCGCGCGACCACGTGCTGACCTCGCTCGGGGGGCGCACCGTCGACGAGGCGATCGAGGCCGGGACGCCGCCGAAGGAGGTCTGGAACGCGGTGTGCGAGGAGTTCGGCGTGCCCGCGGCCCGCCGGTAGCCGCTGGACCGGCGGCTACCGGCGGTGCGGTCAGGTCACCGCGGCGGAACCTCCGGGTGCTCCGGTTCGGAGTAGTCGGCCCACGGGTTCTGCGAGCTGATCTGCCGCTCCGGGCTGCGCCCGTGCGAGGCGTGGTGCGCGTAGGCCCGCTGCCGCTCCGCGCGCTGGTGCTCCCGCGCCCGGGCGCGCACGAGCCGGTCCTGCTCCGGCGTGGGGTGCCCCTCGGCGAAGGCGATCTCGGCGCGCGCCAGCGGGGTGAGCTCCTCGACGCGTCGTTCGTCCGCGGCGCGCTGCTCCGGCACCTCGTCCGTGGGCGGTTCGTGGTGGCGGTAGCGCACGAACGGGTTGTCCTCCGGCAGCCCGCCGCTGATCCGCCCGTAGGAGCCGAGGAAGACCAGCAGCAACCCGGCGACGAAGCTGAACACCACGTTCTCGAAGCGGAACGCCAGCACGTTCCACGGGGTGTTGATCAGGCCGAGGTTGACCAGCCCGGACAGGAAGAACAGCCCCCCGATGGTCGTCGTGGTGGTGGAGGCCACGAGACCGCCCCAGGCCGCGGCGCCCACCAGGACGACGCCGACCACCACGGAGATCAGCGCCAGGAGCCCGTTGCTGGACAGGCCGAGGACGTCGATGCCGCGGGTGGTGAACAGCGGGACGCTGTTCGACAGCCCGAGCGCTCCGAAGATCGCCAGTCCGGCTCCGAAGATCGCGGAACCGACCCGGTAGATTCGGCTCAACGGGTGGTCTGCTGGCAGATAACGATCCATCCGCATGGTCGGCACCTCCTCGGGTGCGCGGTGGGTTCGCTGCGCGCCCGCGCCCAGGCTGCGCGCCCGCCCCAGTGCGGGACGTTCAGCGCGGGACGTTCAGCGCGGGACGCCGAACGCGGGCGCGACACTGCTGAGTGTCCGCGCTGACGGGGGTGATCGCCACTGTGGCACGAACAGGTGACAACGAGGGTGTGTCGGCCAGGTGATCGAACAGAGTTTCGCCTACGATGGGGGTGTGGGACAACCGCGCCGGTAGCGCCCGACGGACTGCGGTGTCGGTCCCTCCGCTTAGCGTGGCGACGAACGGACCTGACGTACCCCGAGGTGGACCCCGATGGCAGCCGACAAGGCGGACAAGAACCAGGACAAGAACAAGGCGCTGGAGCTGGCTCTCGCGCAGATCGACAAGCAGTACGGCAAGGGCTCGGTGATGCGCCTCGGCGAGGGGACGCGGGCTCCCATCGAGGTCATCCCCACCGGCTCGATCTCGCTGGACGTGGCTCTGGGCACCGGCGGGCTGCCGCGGGGGCGGATCGTGGAGGTCTTCGGCCCGGAGAGCAGCGGGAAGACCTCGGTGGCGCTGCACGCGGTCGCCGGGGCCCAGCAGCAGGGGGGTACCGCGGCCTTCATCGACGCCGAGCACGCGCTCGACCCGGACTACGCCAAGGCCATCGGCGTGGACACCGACTCGCTGCTGGTGGCCCAGCCCGACACCGGCGAGCAGGCGCTGGAGATCGCGGACATGCTGATCCGCTCCGGCGCGCTGGACGCCATCGTCATCGACTCGGTGGCCGCGCTCGTGCCCAAGGCCGAGATCGAGGGCGAGATGGGCGACAGCCACGTGGGCCTGCAGGCGCGGCTGATGAGCCAGGCGCTGCGCAAGCTCACCTCGGCGCTGTACAGCGCCAAGACCACGGCGATCTTCATCAACCAGCTGCGCGAGAAGGTCGGCGTGATGTTCGGGTGCTTCAACTACTCCACCCGCGTCACGCTCGCAGACGGCTCGCAGGAGGAGATCGGCAAGATCGTTGACCAGAAGAGGGACGTCGAGGTCCTGTCCTACGACCCCGAGGCGGACCGGATCGTCCCGCGCAAGGTCGTGAACTGGTTCGACAACGGTCCGGCCGAGGAGTTCCTCCAGTTCACCGTCGCGCGCTCCGGTGGCAACGGGCGCTCGCAGTTCGCCGCGACCGAGAACCACCTCATCCGCACTCCGGGCGGGTGGCGACACGCCGGTGAACTCGGCGCCGGTGACCGCGTGCTGACCGCGGAGGAGCACCTGCTCAACGAGCAGCAGTGGCAGGTCGTGCTCGGCGCCCTCATGGGGGATGGGAACCTGTCGCCGAACCGGCGCGACCGGGACGGGGTCCGCTTCCGGATGGGCCACGGGGGCCAGCAGCACGACTACCTCGACTGGAAGTGCGAGCTGCTCGGCAACGTCTCCTGTTCACGCACGAGCAACGAGCAGGGGGCCGCCTTCGCCGACTTCAGCCCGCTTCCCGAGCTGCACGAGATCCACGAGGCCGTCTCCTTCGGCGACGGCAAGAAGCACCTCTCGTGGGACTACCTGAAAACGCTCGGACCATTGGCGCTGGCCGTGTGGTACATGGACGACGGCACGTTCCAACTGCGGTCGAACGGGGCGCAGGAGCGCACCCGGGGCGGCAGCGGGCGCAGCCAGATCTGCGTCGAGGCGATGAGCGAGGGCAGCAGGCAGCGCCTCGTCGAGTACCTGCGCGACACCTACGGTCTCGACGTCTCCCTGGCCGTGCGGGGCGAGCGCAACATCGCGCGGCTGGAGTTCTCCGCTGCGGGAACGAGGGCGTTCCACGAGCTCATCGCGCCGTACGTGCACCCGTCGATGCAGTACAAGCTCCTGCCGCGGTTCCAGGAGCAGTTCGCCGTCGAGCCGCGCTACTCCGAGCCGCAGCAGCGGTTGGTGCCCTCGCGGATCCTCGATGTGCACGTCAAGCCGGAGACCCGCAGCATGCACCGCTACGACATCGAGGTGGAGGGCAACCACAACTACTTCGTGGACGGCGTGATGGTGCACAACTCGCCTGAGACCACCACCGGCGGAAAGGCGCTGAAGTTCTACTCCTCGGTGCGGCTGGACGTGCGCCGGATCGAAACGCTCAAGGACGGCTCCGACGCGGTCGGCAACCGCACGCGTGTGAAGGTCGTGAAGAACAAGTGCGCACCGCCGTTCAAACAGGCGGAGTTCGACATCATCTACGGCGTCGGGATCAGCCGCGAGGGCTCGCTCATCGACATGGGCGTCGAGCACGGCATCATCCGCAAGTCCGGGGCCTGGTACACCTACGAGGGCGACCAGCTGGGCCAGGGCAAGGAGAACGCTCGCAAGCACCTGCGGGAGAACCCGGACACCGCCAACGAGATCGAGAAGAAGATCAAGGAGAAGATCGGGCTCGGCGCCAACGCGGGAACCTCCGCCGAGGCCGCCGAGGACGGCGGTGACGACGAGGCCGCTCCGGTCGACTTCTGATCCGTCATGGCAGGTGGTGAGCAGCGCGGCGGCGGAGGGGGAACGCGGCCTCCCCGCCGCCGCGGCACAGCAGAGCGGCAGTGCTCGGAGGAAGCCTCCACCGAGCGCGCAGCAGGGCGCGCCGGAACCGAGGACGCCCCGGTCCCTTCGACGGACGACCCGGTCCCTTCGATAGACGTCCCGAGCGGTTCGGTGGACACCTCGGCGGACTCCGCCGCGACTCCGGACGAGGCGGAGCGCGGCGGTGGATCTCGGAGGCGCGGCTCCGGGCGAGGTGCGGAGGCCGCGGAGGATCCGGAGCAGTACGCGCGGGAAACGGTCTACCGGCTGTTGACCAGCAGGGCCCGCAGTCGTGCGGAGCTGCGCGAGGCGTTGGCGCGCAAGGAGGTCGACGCCGAGGTCATCGACAGCGTGCTGGGCAAGTTCGCCGCCGCCGGGCTGATCGACGACGCGGCCTTCGCCGAGGAGTGGGTGGCCTCCCGCAGGCGCTCGCGCGGGCTGGGGCGTCGCGCTCTGGGGTACGAGCTGCGCAAGAAGGGCATCGACGAGGAGATCATCGCCTCCGTTCTGGCCACTGCGGACAACGAGGACGAGGAGGAGCGGGCGCGGGAACTCGTGCGCCGCAAGCTGGCCGCCTCGCGCGGTGGTGATGCGGCCGCGGTGACCCGGCGGCTGGTGGGCATGCTCGCGCGGCGGGGCTACGCGGAGGGGCTCGCCTTCCGCGTGGTGCGCGAAGAGCTCGAGTCCTCCGGTGCGGACGGGTCGGAGCTGGACGAGGAGATTCCGTGACGACGTCCGCACCGCGATCGTCTTCCGGCCGCTAGAGTGGGCGCACGTGACTGCTTTGGCTGACCGAGAAGCCCCGTCCCGTCCGCGTCCGGAGCACATCGTCTGGGACTGGAACGGCACGCTCCTGGCCGACAACCACGCCGTTCTCGCCGCGGTGAACGCGGTGTGCGAGGAGTTCGAACGTGCCCCGATCGATCTGGAGCACTGGCGGGCGATCTTCAGCCGCCCGTTGCAGGCCTGCTACGAGCGGCTGCTCGACCGCTCCCTCGATGCGGCGGACTGGGCGCGGATCGATGCGCTGTACCACGACGCCTACCGCGAGCTGCTGCACACCTGCGGGCTCGCCGACGGGGTGCCGGAGCGGTTGCACGTCTGGGCCGAGGCGGGCGGCAGCCAGTCGCTGCTGTCCATGTGGTTCCACGAGGAGCTCGTTCCGCTGGTGGAGAAGCTCGGCCTGGCCGAGCTGTTCGACCGGGTCGACGGGATCCGCGAGCAGGTCGGCGGCGGTTCCAAGGCGGCCTACCTGCAGCGCCACCTGGAACGTCTCGGTCGGCGGCCGCACGAGGCGGTGCTCATCGGTGACGTCGTCGACGACGCCGAGGCCGCGGCGCAGGTGGGTGCGCACTGCGTGCTGGTGAGCACCGGAGTGATGAGCCGGGCCTCGCTGGTGGAGACCGGCGTGCCGGTGTGCGACTCGGTGGAGGAGGCGGTGGCGCGCATCGCCGCCCCCACCGGCTGAACGCCCGTCCTTCGGGTGCGCGCGGTTCCCACCTGGTCAGCAGGCATTTCCGGTCGCGCACCTCTCCGGCCGCAGCGGTGCAGCTGGGCCGCTGGGGTGTGCGCGGTGCCGCTGGGTTCGCGAGCGCGTCGCAGCGTGTCCCGGGCCGCAGCACGCTCCCCGAGCCCGGTACGCCCCGAGCGCCGGTAGATGCGGCCCGCACGGCACCGCGAGCGGGCGGCCGACGCCCTGCCGACCGATGCGGGTGCCGGGCCGGATGCGGGGTGCGCCTCCCGCACCCGGCCCGCAGCCGTGCCGCACCGCTGACGCGGACGGTCCTACCGCAGCGCAGCGGCCTGCGCGGCGAGGGATTCCACGGTGGCCCAGTCGCCGGAGAGCAGCGATTCCTTCGGCGTCAGCCAGGTTCCGCCGACGCACCCCACGTTCGGCAGCGCCAGGTAGTCCTGCGCGTTGTCCGGGGTGACCCCGCCGGTGGGGCAGAACCGCAGGTGCGGCAGCGGTCCGGCCAGCGCCTTGAGGTAGGGCACGCCCCCGCTGGGGCCGGCGGGGAAGAACTTCATCGCGGTGACCCCGCGTTCGGCCACATGCATCGCTTCGGAGGCGGTGCTCACGCCTGCCAGGTAGGGCAGGCCCGTGCCCGCGACGTCGTCGAGCAGCCGGTCGGTGGCCGCCGGGGTGACGATGTAGCGCGCTCCGGCGTCCGCGGCCCGCTTGGCCTGCCCGGGTTCGGTGACCGTTCCGGCGCCGACGACGATGTCCGGGACCTCGCGGGCGATCCGTTCGATCGCGGGCAGCCCGGCCGGGGTGCGCAGGGTGACCTCGATCGTGGTGATGCCGCCGCGCAGGAGCGCGTTGGCCAGCGGCGCGGCGGCCGCGGCGTCGTCGAGGGCGACGACGGGCACGACCGGGCTCAGCTCGAGCAGGTCGGTGCTGTCCATGATCCTCCGTCCTGTGGGGTCGCTCATGCGGGCTGGTCGCTGGTGTGCTGCTGGAACGCGGTGAACACGCTGGCGCCGTGGTCGGCGCGTCCCACGACGTCGCGGAAGGCGGCGAACAGCTCCCTGCCGGTGCCGTGCTGGACGCTGGGTGCGGCCGGGGCGAGTTCGCGCGCGGCGAGCTCCTCGTCGCCGACGAGCACCTCCAGCGTTCCGCGGGTGGCGTCGAAGCGCACCACGTCGCCGTCGCGCAGCTTCGCCAGCGCACCGCCGGCGCTCGCTTCCGGCGTGACGTGCATCGCCGTGGGGATCTTGCCGGACGCGCCGGACATGCGCCCGTCGGTGAGCAGCGCGACCTGCTGCCCGCGGTCCTGCAGCACGCCGAGCGCAGGGGTGAGCCCGTGCAGTTCGGGCATCCCGTTGGCCTTGGGGCCCTGGTTGCGGATCACGACGACGACGTCCTCGGTGAGCTCGTCCTGCTGGAAGGCCGTGGTGAACGACTGCTGGTCGTCGAAGATCCGCGCGGGCGCGGTGACCGTCTGGTGCTCCGGGCTGACAGCGGAGATCTTGGTCACGCCGCGGCCGAGGTTGCCGGTGAGCACGCGCAGCCCGCCGTCGGAGGCGAAAGGCTCGTCGATGTTGCGCAGCACCGCGGTGTCCTGGCTCGTGCGCGGGCCCTCGTGCCAGACGAGCTGCCCGTCCTCGAGGAACGGCTGCCTGCGGTAGTGGTCGAGTCCGCGCCCGGCGACGGTGGGCACGTCGGCGTGCAGCAGGCCGGCGTCGAGCAGCTGGCCGACGAGGGTCTGCACGCCGCCGGCGGCGGCGAAGTGGTTGATGTCGGCCTTGCCGTTGGGGTAGACGTGCGCCAGCGTCGGCACCACCGCGGAGAGGTCGTTGAAGTCGTCCCAGGTCAGTTCGATTCCGGCGGCTTTGGCGATGGCCACGAGGTGCAGCGTGTGGTTGGTCGATCCGCCGGTGGCCAGCAGCCCGACGACGCCGTTGACCAGCGACCGCTCGTTGACCACCTCCCCGAGCGGGGTGTCGAGCTCGACGGCGCGCCTGCCGGCGTGCTCGGTGAGCGCCTGGCGCAGCGGGGTGTTCGGCGGCACGAAGCTCGTCCCGGGCAGCTGCAGGCCCATGACCTCCACGACGAGCTGGTTGGAGTTCGCGGTGCCGTAGAAGGTGCAGGTGCCGGGGGAGTGGTAGGAGGCCGCTTCGGCGTCGAGGAGGTCCTCGCGGGTGGCCTTTCCCTCGGCGAACTGCTGGCGGATGCGGCTCTTCTCGCTGTTCGGCATGCCGGACGGCATGGGTCCGGCGGGCACGAGCTGCATCGGCAGGTGGCCGAACGACAGCCCGCCGATGAGCAGGCCGGGCACGATCTTGTCGCACACGCCGAGCAGCAGTGCGCTGTCGAACATCTCGTGGGACAGCGCCACCCCGGTGGCCATGGCGATCACTTCGCGGGAGAACAGCGACAGTTCCATCCCGGTGCGCGCCTGCGTGATGCCGTCGCACATGGCGGGAACGCCACCGGCGAACTGGGCGACACCGCCGGCTTCGCGTACGGCGTCCTTGATCCACGCGGGGAAGTCGGCGAAGGGCTGGTGAGCGGAGAGCATGTCGTTGTAGGCGGACACGATCGCCACGCCCGGTTTCCGCGCGCCGCGGATGCTGAGCCGGTCGGTGCCGCTGCAGGCGGCGAAGCCGTGGGCGAGGTTGCTGCACGGCATGTCGGCGCGGACGGGTTCGGTGGACGCGGCGGCGCGCATCCTGTCGAGGTAGGCACGGCGGCTCGGCTCGCTGCGCTCGGCGATCCGCTGGGTCACTTCCGCGACGACGCGGTGCGGGCTGCCATGCGACGACATAGATCGCCTCCGTTCGTGGTGGATGCGTGGCGACGTCGTTGGCGCCTATGACAGCGAACACACTAGTGGGTGAGGTCCCGTTTTCCCAAACGATCCAGTGGGACAAAGCCGTCATCACGGGTTCCTGGACGCGCGCTCCGGCGCGGCCGGCCGCGCCGGAGCTACCGGCAGCTCCGCGGTGCCTGGGCCTGGGCACCGGGCAGGATCGTGGTGCTCGCGGGGACGGTGTGCCAGGCTTGATCGGGTCGCGTGAGCGATCGGCAACGGCGAGGATCCGGCGAGGCTGGGACGGGATGCGCACTCTGACGGCACGGGCGGCGGTGAGCACCGCCGTCGCGGCGGTGGTGGTTTGCGGGGCGGCGGCGTGCGGCGCGCCCGAGAACGCGGCGCAGGGCCCGCCTCCGGAGCCGTCGGCTCCGTCCTCCTCGGCAGGTCCCGCTGCTCCGGGGACGTCCTCCGCGGCGCCGGACACCGATGTCGGGCTGTCCTCCTCGCCGCGGCTGGCGGAGATCCGGCAGCGGGGCAAGCTGCTGGTGGGGGTCAGCGCCGACGCGCCCGAGTTCGTCACGCGCGAAGGCGCCGGCGAGTACAGCGGGTTCGACGTGGAGATCGCGAAGCTCCTCGCCGAGCGGCTCGGTCTCGATCCGGAGACGCAGGTGGCGTTCCGCCGGCTGCCCGGGAGCATGCTCCGCGACGGCGTCGCCGGCGGGAACGTCGACCTGCTGCTGGGGCCGCCGCAGGGCGGTCTGCCCGCGGCGGGCACCTACGCCGTGGTCGACGGCGGATCGCGGGTGGTCACCGTGCCGCCCGGGGACCGGCGTTTCCGGGAGGAGCTGCGCGGCTACCTCGACGAGGCGATCGCCGGCGGCGCGTGGCAGCGCGCCTACGACGCGACGCTGGGTGAGCGGGACGTTCCCGCCGAGCCCCGGTGAGGCCGGCAGCGCCGCTCAGCTGCCCGTCGTCGGTGCGAGTTCGCGTTCGGCGGTGCGGGTGCTCCGGGAGCGGCCCAGGCGCCGTTCGACGTGGACGGCCAGCCGCGTGAGCGCGTAGTTGATCGCGATGAACAGCGCGGCCACGGTGAGGTACATCGGGATGGGGTTGTGCAGGCTCTGGATGATGATCTGCGCCTGCCGCAGCGTCTCCGGGTAGGAGATGATGAACGCCAGCGACGTGTCCTTGACGATGACGACGAGCTGGCTGATCAGGGCCGGCAACATCGCGCGGAAGGCCTGCGGCAGCAGGATGCTCCGCAGCACCTGGCCGCGCCGCATGCCGAGCGCGGAGGCCGCTTCGCCCTGCCCGCGCGGCACCGCGAGCACCCCGGCGCGGATGATCTCCGCGATGATCACCGAGTTGTACGCGGTCAGTCCGATGACCAGGAACCACAGCGCCGAGAGGTCCAGGCCGAGCTCGGGCAGGACCCGGTAGGCGAAGAAGATCGCGATGACCACGGGCACGCCGCGGAGCAGCTCGACGGTGCCGACGATGATCCAGCGGTACCAGGCGGCGCCGGTGATCCGCGTCAGCGCCAGCGCGGTGCCCACGAGCAGCGAGAGGGCCATGGCCAGGGCGGCCGCGGCGAGCGTGTTGACCAGCGCCAGCCCCATCAGCCGCCACAGCGGCAGGAACGTGCCGTCGGTGGGATCGATGATCGGACCCCACTTGGCCACGGTGAACTGGTCGGCCAGGGCGAGCCGGGCGACGACCCAGGCCAGCACGAGGGCCAGCACGGCGCTGACGGCGATGCTCCACAGCCGGGAGCGCCGCTGCGCGCGGGGACCGGGGGTTTCGTACAGCACCGAGTCGGTCATCGGGCGAGCGCCACCTTTCGTTCCACGACGCCGAGCAGCAGCCCCGCCGGGATCGTGAGGATGAGATAGCCGAGGACGACGCCGGCCAGCACCGGCAGTGCGGCGTAGCCCTGCGCCGAGGTCAGCGACTCGCCGACGGCGAAGAGGTCACCGCCGACGCCGAAGGCGCCGGCGATCGCCGAGTTCTTGATCATCGCGATGAGCACGTTGCCCAGCGGCGGGATGACGGTGCGCACCGCCTGCGGCAGCACCACCAGCGACAGGGCCTGGTCGAAGCGCAGCCCGATCGCCCGCGCCGCTTCCGCCTGCCCCGGCGGTACCGAGTTGATGCCGCTGCGCACCGCTTCGCACACGAACGCCGAGGTGTACAGCGCGAGCCCGGCGGTGCCGAACCAGAAGTACGACCCGTTGACGCCCAGTTCCGGCAGGCCGAAGGCCATGAAGAACAGCACGACCGTCAGCGGGCAGTTGCGCAGGACCGTCACCCACGCGGTGCCCACGGCGCGCAGCGGCGGCAGCGGGGACACGCGGCACGCGGCGGCGGCCACGCCGAGCAGCAGCGCCAGAACGCCCGAGTACAGGCAGATGCGCAGGGTCCGCACCAGGCCGCTGGCGTATTCGGGGAGGTTGTCGACGATCACGTGCATGGGCGCTCCGGAGCGTGCGGCTCGCGCGCAGCCCGGCGGGCCGCCGGCGAGCGGGGTCGGCGGTCGTTCAGGTGCAGGGGTCGGGCTCGGGCAGTCGCGGTGTCTCCGGTGCGACCGCCCCGGCCGTGGCTGCCCAGGCCTGCCGGTAGGTGCCGTCCCGCGCGGCGTCGGCGAGGCTGCGGTTGATGAACTCGCAGAACCGCCGGTCGCCGCGGTGGATGCCGATGCCGTAGGGCTCGGAGGTGAAGGTGTTGCGGACGAGCTCGAACTTCCCGCCGCTCTCGGCGACGAGCCCCATGAGGATGACGTTGTCGGTGGTCACTGCCTGCACCTGACCGGTGCGCAGCGCGTCGGCGCACTTGGAGTAGACGTCGAACAGCACGAGCTGGTCGTCGTCGACGTACTCGCGGATCTCCTCGGAGGGAGTCGAGCCGGTCACCGAGCACACCTTCGCGCCCGTCTCGCGCAGCGATTCCGGTCCGGTGATGCTCGTGTTGCCGGCGCGGACCATGAGGTCCTGGCCCGCCTCGTAGTACGGCCCGGCGAAGCTGATGCGCTCGCGGCGCTCGTCGTTGATCGTGTAGGTCGCCACGACCATGTCGACCTTGCCCTGCTCGATGATCTCCTCGCGGGTTTTGCTCGGTGCTTCGACCCACGTGATGTCGTCCGGGGAGATGCCGAGCCGACCGGCGATGATGCGGGCGATCTCGACGTCGAACCCGATCGCGCCCTCCGCGGTCTGCAGCCCGAACAGCGGCTGGTCGAACTTGACGCCGACGCGGATGCTGCCCTGGTCGTGCAGCCGCGCCATCGTCGTGCCCGGTGCGAAGCCCGGGTCGTGCACCACCTGCACGTCGGGGCGGTTCTCCGTGCCCTGGGCCAGCCGGTTCTCCGGGTTGCCGCAGGCGGTGAGGGCGAGGGCGAGGACGGCCGCGAACGCGGCGGCGCACCGGAAGCGGCGCGCGCTCCCGCTGCCTCGGGGGGTGCGGTTCAGCTGAGTCAGCACGTCGGTCACCGCTCGCTTCAGTGGACGAGGATCTTGTCGAGGAAGTCCCGGGCGCGTGCGCTCGCGGGAGCGGTGAAGAACTCCTCGGGGGTGGAGTCCTCGGCGACCTCGCCGCCGGACATGAACAGCACGCGGTGAGCGGCCCGGCGCGCGAACCCCATCTCGTGGGTGACCACGAGCATCGTCATGCCCTCCTCGACGAGCCCGGTCATCACGTCGAGCACCTCGGTGACCATCTCCGGGTCGAGCGCGGAGGTCGGTTCGTCGAAGAGCATCACCTTCGGTCGCATCGCCAGTGCGCGGGCGATCGCGGCGCGCTGCTGCTGTCCGCCGGACAGCTGCGCCGGGTGCTTGTCGGCCTGGTCGGCGATGCCGACGCGCTCCAGCAGCTGCACGGCCTCGTCGCGGGCGGTGGCGCGGTCCCGGCCGCGCACCTTGACAGGGCCGAGCGTCACGTTGTCCAGCACGGTCTTGTGCGCGAACAGGTTGAACTGCTGGAAGACCATGCCGACATCGGCCCGCAGGCGGGCGAGTTCGCGCCCCTCGGCCGGCAGCGGGGTGCCGTCGATCGCCACCGTTCCCGCGTCGACCGGTTCGAGCCGGTTGACCACGCGGCACAGCGTGGACTTGCCGGAACCGGAGGGACCGAGGACGACGGCGACCTGCCCGGCCGGGATGTCCAGGTCGATGCCGCGCAGCACGTGCGCGTAACCGAAGTGCTTGTCCACGCCGGACATGCTGATCATGGGCGTGTCCGGTGCGTTCGTGCTCATCCGCGCTCCCGCGACATGGTGACCGGTGCTGGTGATCACCGAAATCTAGGCGCGCAGCCGGGGCACGTCCATACCTGCGCGGTGACGAGAAGTTGCGGATCGGTTACGCGTTCCGGTGACGCGTTCGGTGCGGGGTCGCAACCGCGGGCCGTGCGGCGCGGGTCCGCGGGCGTCGCGGCTGCGGGGACGGCGGTCCCGCTGGGCACGGGCCGCGTCGTGTGCCCGTGTCACCAGGGGATACGGTGGGAGCATGCCCGAGCGCACCGTTCCACGATCGTATGAGGTTCGCACGTTCGGATGTCAGATGAACGTGCACGACTCCGAACGCCTCGCCGGCATGCTCGAGGACGCGGGCTACGTCAGAGCCGAGCCGGAGTCGGAGGCCGACATCATCGTGTTCAACACGTGCGCGGTGCGGGAGAACGCCGACAACCGGCTCTACGGCACCCTCGGCCACCTGCGCCCGGCCAAGCAGCGCAACCCCGACATGCAGATCGCCGTCGGCGGGTGCCTGGCGCAGAAGGACCGGGACGCGATCACGCGTCGCGCCCCGTGGGTCGACGTGGTCTTCGGCACGCACAACCTCGACGCGCTGCCCACCCTGCTCGACCGGGCGCGGCACAACGACGAGGCCCAGGTGGAGATCCGCGAAGCGCTCGAGACGTTCCCGTCCACCCTGCCCGCGCGCCGCGAGTCGGCCTACTCCGGCTGGGTGTCGATCTCCGTCGGGTGCAACAACACGTGCACCTTCTGCATCGTTCCCTCGTTGCGCGGCAAGGAGAAGGACCGCCGGCCGGGCGAGATCCTCTCCGAGGTCGACGCGCTGGTCTCCGAGGGCGTGCTCGAGGTGACGCTGCTCGGGCAGAACGTCAACGCCTACGGCGTCGAGTTCGGTGACCGCCGGGCGTTCGGCAAGCTGCTGCGCTCGTGCGGCGAGGTCGACGGCCTGGAACGCGTCCGGTTCACCTCCCCGCACCCGCGGGACTTCACCGACGACGTGATCGCGGCGATGGCTGAGACCGGCAACGTCTGCCCGCAGCTGCACATGCCGCTGCAGTCCGGTTCCGACCGGGTGCTCAAGGCCATGCGCCGCTCCTACCGCTCGGAGCGCTTCCTCAACATCGTGCGCAACGTGCGCGAAGCGATGCCGCACGCGGCCATCACCACCGACATCATCGTCGGCTTCCCCGGGGAGACCGAGGAGGACTTCGAGGCCACGCTGGAGGTCGTGCGGCAGGCGCGGTTCGCCAGCGCCTTCACGTTCCAGTACTCCCCGCGCCCCGGCACGCCCGCGGCGGAGCTGCCCGGCCACCTGCCGAAGGAGGTCGTGCAGGAGCGCTACGACCGGCTGATCGAGCTGCAGAACCGGATCTCCGCCGAGGAGAACGAGAAGCTCGTCGACGGCACCGTCGAACTGCTCGTGGCCGAGGGGCAGGGCCGCAAGGACAGCGAGACGCACCGGTTGACCGGGCGCGCTCGGGACGGGCGGCTCGTGCACTTCACGCCGACCGGGAACGTCGACGGGCAGCTCCGCCCGGGCGATGTCGTGCACACCACCGTCACACGGGCGGCCCCGCACCACCTGGTCGCGGACACCGATGTGCTGACGCACCGCCGCACCCGCGCCGGGGACCACTGGGAGGAAGGCGTCCGCCCGAAGACCTCGGGGGTCAGCCTGGGCCTGCCCGCGGTCGGTGCGCCGGCCGAGGCGACGAGCAGCCAGCAGGGGTGTGGGTGTTGAGCGAGCACGGATCCGGGGACGAGCCGAACACCTCGCGGGCGGCCGGTCCGGATGATACCGAGCGCCAGGTGACCCGGGAGCTCTCCCGCGCCGAGAAGGAGGTGCTGCGGCGCATCGACCCGGGCAGGCGCGCGGTGACCATCGCTGCGGTCATGCTGGTGCTCGTGCTGTCGTGGGTGCTGCCCTGGGTCGGCAGCGCCACCGGGTGGCAGGTGCTCGTCGGGCGGACCGCGGAGTCGCTGGACGTGGGGCTGCTGCCGCACATGTTCGCGATCAATTCGACGATCGTCGGTCTCGGGCTGAGCGCGCTGACCCTGATCACGCGCCGCTGGGCGCTGTCGTTCCTCACCGGCGCGCTCGGCGCCGTGGTGAGCCTGGAGGGCGTGATCGCGATCTGGTCGCGGCAGACGAATCCGCAGGAGGGGCCGGGGCTGGGCCTCGTGCTCGCCGCGCTGTGCATGATCGTGCTGGCCGTGCAGTGGGTGCGCATCATGTGGAGCCGCGACTGAGCCCGGTGCGTGCGGGCGCCATCGACCGCCGCCGTCGCAGCGCTCCTGGTGGGACGGCGGCAGCCGGTGGCGGGCTGCGGGCGCGGGTGCGCTCGCTCGGTGCACGGGCCGCTGCGAACGCGCTCCACCGGCCGCCGGAGCGGGGCGGTGCGCAGGCGCCGCCCCGGCGGGTGATCAGCGGTCGGCCAGCGCCTGCTCCGCGGCGGTGAGCCATTCCCGCCACTGCTGCGCCTGCTGCTCGGCCTGCTGCGCGCGCTTCTCGTCGCCGGCCGCTCGCGCTTTGGCGGCCTGCGACTCGAACTGCTCGACGCGTTCGCGGAACTGCGCCACCCGTGCCTGCGCCTCCGGATCGGTGCGGCGCCACCGGGCGTCGGCCGCCGAGCGGACCCGGTCCACCACGGTCCGCAGGCGTCCCTCGAGCTCCCGCATCCGGTCCCGCGGCACCTTGCCGATCCCGTCCCACTGCTGCTGGATCCGCTGCAGCTGCTGCTGCGCCGCCTCCAGACCGGCCGACGGGTCGATCTGCTCGGCCTCGGCCAGCAGCGCCTCCTTCTGCCGCGCGTTCTCCTGGAACTCCGCGTCGCGGGCGGCGTAGGCCTCCGACCGGCGGCTGAAGAACCGGTCCTGCGCGGCGCGGAACCGCTTCCACAGGGCCTCCTCGCTGTCCTTGGGCGCGCGTCCGGCGGCTTTCCACTCGGACATGAGGTTCTTGTAGCGCTGCGCGGTCTCGACCCAGTCGGTCGATTCGGTCAGCGACTCGGCCTCGGCGACGAGCTCCTGCTTGCGCGACTTGGCCGCGGCGCGCTGCCGGTCCAGTTCGGCGAAGTGCGAACCGCGCCGCCGGCTGAAGGCGTCCCGCGCTTTGGAGAACCGCCGCCACAGCTGCTCGTCGGTCTTGCGGTCGACGCCGCGGATGCTCTTCCACTCGTCGAGCATCTGCCGCAGCCGGTCGCCGGCGGACTTCCAGTTGGTCGACTCGGCGGCGATCTGCTCGGCCTCGGCCACGAGCGCTTCCTTCCGCGCCGTCGCCTCCGCGCGGGCCTGCTCCCGCGCCTGCTTGGCCTGCTCCACGGCGTGCTCGGCCCGGGCGATGACGTGCTCGATCCTCCGGTGCAGCGCGTCGAGGTCGCCGACCACGTCCGCGCCGGTGGCCCGGTCGCGCAGGTGGCGGGCGCTGGTGAGCGTCTGCTTCGGGTCGCCCGCCTGCGTGCTCAGCCGGGACTCCAGCAGTTCGGCCTCCGTGCGCAGGTCGTCGAACTTCCGCGCGAAGTGCTCCAGGCCTTCGGTGGCATCGCCGGCCTGCCAGGAACCGACGGAGCGCTCACCGTCGTCGGTGCGCACGTACACCGTTCCCGCGTCGTCGACGCGTCCCCAACGGGCCGGGTCGGCTGCCGCGCTCGGCACGGCTGGCGGCGTGCGGGACGGCTCGTCCGGGTCCGTGGGGTGCCCGGCGGCCTCGGGGTTGGTGTCCTGGTTGGTCATGGCCGGCTTCCTCCTCGCGTGCCCGCTCGTGGGTGCAACGGGCGCCCCGCGGTGGTTGTCGCGGGGCCCAGCAAGCGGCGCCGGGACCGCAGGGGGCGGTGTCCGGTGTCCGCTGGCGCATTCAAACAGGTCGGCTCGGGAATCGGTACTCCACGGTCGGTGAGCCGTCGACCGCGGCGGTGGCGAAACCCGCGTTGGTTTTCGGTTGTGCTCGCCCGCGCTGCCCTGCCGTGCTCGCTCGGCCAGCTGTTCGGGCGAGTTGTTCGGGCAAGGTAACCCGGACCACGCGGCGGACGGCGAGCGGGAGCGGACGCGCGGTGCGCACGTGCGTCGTGCCGGCCGTTACGGTGCGCGTCGTGCTCTCCCACATCGTCGTGCTGCCGTGCCCACCGCTGCTGGTTCCCGAGTTGACCGTCCGGTCCACCCCGGAGGTCCAGCAGCTCCGGGACGCGTGTTCGCGGGCTGTGTCCAGTCTGACTGACGAGGCCACCGAGTGGGTGGCTCTCGGGGTGGATCAGTCCGGTGAACGTCGATGTGCGGCGGGGACCATCGGCAGCTTCGCCGGTTTCGGCGTGGACCGGGTGGTGACCCTCTCCCGCGAGCGCTCCGCCGGGCGGGCCGACCGGACGCTGCCGCTGCCGGTGCTGGTGGCGGGACTGCTGCGGGAACAGGCCGGGCACCGCTCGGTCGAGGTGCAGCTGCTCGGCCCGGACACCTCGGCCGATCGGGCGCGGCGTGCCGGGACCGCCCTCGCGGACGGCTCGGGTGCCCGCGCCCTGCTCGTGTTCGCCGACGGCTCCAACCGCTGCGACGAGCGCTCCCCGTACGCCCCGGACCCGCGGGCTCCCGCGTTCGACGAGCACGTGCGTTCGCTGCTGGCCACCACCGACATCGCCGGTCTGCGCGAGCTCGACGCCGGGGCGGGAGGGGAGCTGGGCGTTCCCGGCGTGCCCGCGCTGTGGGCCGCCGCTGCTGCCGCCGAGCGGGCAGGAGGGGAGTGGGACTCGCAGGTGGAGTACTCGGCCGCCCCGTTCGGGGTCACCTACCACGTCGCCGTGTGGCGCCGCGCTCTCGCCGTGTGATGCCGCGCAGGCACCGGGCGGTGCCGCGCCGGTGCGGTGGGTGCAGCGCCGGCGCCGGGTGAGCACGTGCCGGCCGCTGACCGCGGCGCGGTCGTGCGGTCCGCGAGCAGTACCGTCGAGGGGTGTCCGCGAATTCCGATGCGCCACCGCTGCTCGTGATCGTCGGCCCCACCGCGACCGGCAAGTCCGACCTCGCCGTGGCCCTCGCCGAACAGCTCGGCGGTGAGGTGGTCAACGCGGACGCGATGCAGCTCTACCGGGGCATGGACATCGGCACCGCGAAGCTGCCCGTGGAGCACCGGCGGGGGATCCCGCACCACCAGCTCGACGTCCTCGACATCACCGAAACGGCCTCGGTCGCCGCGTACCAGCCGCAGGCGCGGACCGCGGTGGAGGGCGCCCGCTCCCGCGGCCGCACCCCGGTGCTCGTCGGTGGTTCGGGGTTGTACGTGCAGGCGGTGGTCGACGAGCTCTCCTTCCCCGGCACCGATCCGGACGTGCGGGCCGGGTGGGAGCGGGAGCTCTCCGCCGCCGGCGCGCAGTGGCTGCACGAGCTGCTGCGCGAGCGGGACCCGCTCGCGGCCGAGTCGATCCTGCCGACGAACGGCCGGCGCATCGTCCGCGCGCTCGAGGTCATCGACATCACCGGTCGCCCCTTCTCGGCGAACCTGCCCGAACCGGGACCGGGGCGGTACGGCGCGGTGCTGGTCGGGCTGGACCGCCCCAACGCGGAGCTCGACGAGCGCGTCGACCGGCGGGTGGCGGACATGTTCGACAAGGGGCTGGTCGAGGAGGTGCGCCGGTTGGAGGCGCGGGGGCTGCGCTCGGGGCGCACCGCGAGCCGCGCCCTGGGGTACCAGCAGGTGCTCGCCGAGCTCGCCGGTGAGGGCGACATGGCCGCGGCCGCAGCGGAGACGGCGAAGCTCACCCGCCGGTTCGTGCGGCGGCAGCGCTCGTGGTTCCGCCGTGACCGGCGGATCCACTGGTTCCCCGCGGGGGAGGACCTGGTGGGCCCGATCCGGGAGCTGCTCACGCCGTAGACTGGCGGTGTGCAGTCGCAGCAGGGGCCCGCGTTCGTGAAGGGGCACGGCACGGAGAACGACTTCGTGCTGCTGCCGGATCCGGACGGTGATCTGGAACTGACCGAGCAGCGCGTCCGCGCGCTGTGCGACCGCCGCTCCGGGGTCGGTGCGGACGGCGTGCTCCGCGTGGTCCGGGCGAGCGAGGTCGCCGACGCCCCGCAGGACGTTCCCGGCGACGTGTGGTTCATGGACTACCGCAACGCCGACGGGTCGCTGGCGGAGATGTGCGGCAACGGCGTGCGGGTGTTCGCGCACTACCTCGCCACCGCCGGCTACGCCGCCCCCGGTGAGCTCCGCGTGGGGACCCGCGCGGGCGTGCGCCCGGTGATCGTGCACGAGGACGGCCGGGTGTCGGTCGACATGGGGCTGGCCAAGGTCTTCGACCGGTCGGCGGCCACGCTCGGCGCTGTCACCTGCCCCGGGCTGGCCATCGACGTCGGGAACCCGCACCTGGCCTGCGTGCTGGACGACTGGGTGAGCACCCTCGACCTGAGCACCGGTCCGGACTACGATCCCGCGGTCTTCCCGCGCGGTGTCAACGTGGAGTTCGTGGACCGCCTCAGCGACGAGGAGATCCGGATGCGCGTGTACGAGCGGGGCGTGGGCGAGACCCGGTCCTGCGGCACCGGCACGGTCGCCGCGACCGTCGCCGCGCTGCACGCGGACGGGGCGGGGGTCGGCGAACGGACCGTCCACGTGCCCGGCGGCACGGTGCGCGTCACCGTCACCGCCGAGACCGCCGTGCTCACGGGGCCCGCGGTGCTCGTCGCCGAGGGGCGCGTCACACCCGCGCTGTGGTCTGCCGAGCCGCAACGGTGAAATTCGGTGGCCAGGCGTGGAACAATGGTCGGTGATATGAGGAATTCTGCGACCTGGTCCGCCGACGTCGACCACACCGGTTCCCCCGGCTCCGTGGCCGAAGCCGACGGGTACGAAGGACTTCTTCCCGCGGACACCCCGTCCGCGGGCGAGCTGGACCGGGCGGAGCGTGCTTCGTTCAAGCGCGTGACCGGGTTGTCCACCGAGCTGAGCGACGTCAGCGAGGCCGAGTACCGGCGCCTGCGCATGGAGCGCGTGGTGCTCGTCGGGGTGTGGACCGACGGGGACGCGGTCCACGCCGAGGCTTCGCTGAACGAGCTCTCCCGCTTGGCCGGCACGGCCGGGTCGGAAGTGCTCGAGGGGTTCGTCCAGCGGCGCAACCGGCCCGATCCCGGCACGTTCATCGGTGCGGGCAAGGTCCACGAGCTCCGCGACGCCGTCCTCGCCACCGGCGCGGACACGGTGATCTGCGACGGCGAGCTCGCCCCGGGGCAGTTGCGCCAGCTCGAGGAGAAGCTCAAGGTCAAGGTCATCGACCGGACTGCGCTGATCCTGGACATCTTCGCCCAGCACGCCCGTTCCCGGGAGGGCAAGGCGCAGGTCGAGCTGGCCCAGCTGCAGTACTTCCTGCCCCGGCTGCGGGGTTGGGGCGACAAGATGTCGCGCCAGGCCGGTGGCCGCGCCGGCGGCGGCAACGGGGGCGTGGGCACCCGCGGCCCTGGTGAGACGAAGCTCGAAACGGACCGGCGGCGCGTGCACAAGCGCATGACCAAGCTCCGCAAGGAGCTGGAGGAGATGCGCAAGGTCCGCGAGACCAAGCGCAGCCGGCGCAACGCCAACGCCGTGCCGAGCGTGGCCGTGGCGGGCTACACCAACGCGGGCAAGTCGAGCTTGTTGAACGCGTTGACCGGGGCGGGCCTGCTCGTCGAGGACGAGCTGTTCGCGACGCTGGACACGACGGTGCGGCGCGCGGTGACCCCGGATGGTTACCCGTACACGCTGACCGACACCGTGGGCTTCGTGCGGCACCTGCCGCACCAGCTGGTCGAGGCGTTCCGCTCGACCCTGGAGGAGGTCACCGGTGCCGACCTGCTGGTGCACGTCGTCGACGGGGCCGAGGCGGAGCCGGGAGCGCAGGTCGCGGCGGTGCGCGAGGTCATCAGCGGCATCGCCCAGGAGCAGGGTGTGCGGATGCCGCCCGAGCTGCTGGTGGTCAACAAGATCGACGCGGTCGACGACACGCGCGTCGTGGAGCTGCGCCAGCTGCTGCCGGAGGCGATGTTCGTCTCCGCGCAGGGCGGCTCCGGCATCGCCGAGGTGCGCGAGGAGATCGCCTCGCGGCTGCCGCGCCCCGAGGTGTTCGTGGACGCGCTCGTGCCGTACCACCGGGGGGAGCTCGTCTCCCGCGCCTACTCGGAAGGCTCGGTCATAGATGAGGAGCACACGCCGGACGGAACGCGGATGCGCGTGAAGGCACGGCCGGAACTGGCCAATGCGCTGCGCGAGTTCGCGCGCGCCTCCTCGTGAGGGACCCGGCTGCGTCGTGCGGGCCGTTGCTCAGAGCCGGCGCATGACCGCGACGACCTTGCCGAGGACGCTCGCCTCGTCGCCGAGGATCGGTTCGTAGGCCGAGTTGTGCGGCACGAGCCAGACGTGCTCCTCGGTCCGCTTGAAGGTCTTCACCGTGGCCTCGCCCTCGATCATCGCGGCCACGACGTCGCCGTTCTCGGCCTCCGGCTGCTGGCGCACGGCCACCCAGTCGCCATCGGTGATGGCCAGGTCGACCATCGAGTCCCCGACGACGCGCAGGAGGAACAGCGTCCCGTCGCCGACGATCTCCTTCGGCATCGGGTATACGTCCTCGATGGCCTCTTCCGCCAGGATCGGCCCACCGGCGGCGATGCGGCCGACGAGCGGCACGTACGCCGGGTTGGCCTGCGCGGCCCACGCGGATTCGGTGTCGCCGCCGACGAGCACACCCACGGTGCGCGGGCGGTGGGGGTCCTTGCGCAGGTAGCCCTTCCGCTCCAGGACGCGGAGCTGGTAGGCGACCGAGGAGGTGGAGGTCAGGCCCACCGCCGTGCCGATCTCGCGCACGCTCGGTGGGTAGCCGTGGTCGCGCATCCAGTCACGGATGGCCTCCAGCACCTTGCGCTGCCGTTCGCTGAGATCCTCCCCGGATTCGCCCTGCTCCGGGACGGTCGGCAGGTCGACCTGCGCGGCGGCCTCCTCGGGCGTGCTCCCCGCGCTGTCGGGAAGAGCGCTCACCATGTCGCTTGTCACCACTGCCTCCTGTTCGCGCTGTTGCAGTCCGGTCACCGGTTGCAGCCCGGTCACGTGGGGCAGCCGCGCCCGTTGGTCGAGCGTTTCCTGCGGTTCCACATTCCCATGCTCTGCGGTTTCCACAGTAGACGCATGCCCGCGGCACATCAAAACACCTGTTCGAGCTAATTTCGACGCCCGGCGCTCGCGTTCCGCGGCACCGTGGTGCACAATCGCACGCAGGTTCGATCGAACATCCTTTCGATCGAGCTGTCCGCCCGGTGCAGTGCTCGGCGGTGCTGTGGTTCACCCGATGTGGGGTTGGTCCGACGGTGTGGCGCGGGAAGGGGGCGATGGGGTGCACGAGCGGCCTTCGGGTGTGGTCTTCACCCGGGTGTGCACGGGATTCGCGGGGCGCTGCGGGCGCGGGTACGGCGTGGCCGGTGCTGCAGGTCCGGATGAGAAAGTAGGCGGCCGGGGAGCGCGCGGCTGCTCCGGACCGGCGCGGTATCCGTGCACCGGGGGATCGTCCCGGCGCCCCGCGGGTGGCCGGAGCGACTGGGGTGAGTGGTCGGTGCTGGGCGCGGTGCTGCTGTTCGTCGCCCTCACCACCGCCCTGCTGGGGTTCTTCGGGGGCGTCGGGGTGCTGGACGCCGAGGGGCGGCCGGAAGTCGTCTCGGCGCGCTGAAGCGGGTCGCACTCGGGGTTCCCCCGTGCGCGGGGAGGCGAGGGCGACTCGGGCTTCGCGGCCCGTCGGAGTGCCGGGGTGCAGCGGGAGCGGAGATCGGTTCGGCCGGTGGCGCGGGTCGCGCGTGTCGGTTTGCGTCCGCTCGGGAACCTGTCTAGAGTCGACCACAACATCTAGTAGTTACGCCCTTGTAGTTACTCCACAGCTTGGGCTCTTTACGTTTTCCCGGTCCAGCGGTGCGGAGCGCGTCCCACGCGGTCCGCGCGGTTGGTGCTGGGCAGGGGGTGCATACCGGTGCGGTGTCCGTTCTGTCGTTGCGAGGACTCGCGAGTGGTCGACTCGCGCGAGGTCGACGAAGGGCAGGCGACCCGCCGTCGGCGTTCGTGCTCGACGTGCGGTCGCCGCTTCACCACCATCGAGGAACCCGTCCTCTCGGTGGTGAAGCGTTCCGGTGTCACCGAGCCCTTCAGCCGGGAGAAGGTGGTCCGCGGCGTGCGCCGCGCCTGCCAGGGACGTCCGGTCGCCGAGGACGCCCTGCAGCAGTTGGCCCACCAGGTGGAGGAGCAGGTGCGGTCGCTGGGCGTGGCCGAGCTGCCCAGCCACGAGATCGGTTTGGCGATCCTGGGGCCGCTGCGCGATCTCGACGAGGTCGCCTACCTCCGGTTCGCCAGCGTCTACCGCAACTTCTCCTCCGTCGAGGACTTCGACGAGGAGATCGCGGACCTGCGGGCCGTGCGCAGCGATGCGCCCGCCGAAGCTGGTGGGGCGCAGCGCGGCGACGGGTAGCCCGGCAGCGGACTGCCGAGCGGGCGGTGCGCGGCGGCGCCGCGCGCGACACGACCGAACCGGACGGCGCGACCGGACGGGGAAATGCACGACGAGCGAGCGACAAGGAAGAGGGTCAGGTCATGACGGAGACCGTTGGTAGCCCGGCCGGTGCAACGGGGGAACCGGACGCAGATGCCCGGGACAGGGGCATCCGGGTGCAGCGCGTCTACACCACGGAGGGGGTGCATCCCTACGACGAGGTGACCTGGGAGCGCCGTGACGTGGTGATGACCAACTGGCGGGACGGTTCGGTCAACTTCGAGCAACGGGGTGTGGAGTTCCCCGACTTCTGGTCGGTGAACGCGGTCAACATCGTCACCAGCAAGTACTTCCGCGGGGCCGCCGGTTCGGACGAGCGGGAGAACAGCCTCAAGCAGCTCATCGACCGGGTGGTCAAGACCTACGTGGCCTCCGGCATGGAGCACGGGTACTTCGCCACCGACGAGGACGCCGAGGTCTTCGAGCACGAACTGACCTGGATGCTGCTGAACCAGGTGTTCAGCTTCAACTCCCCGGTGTGGTTCAACGTCGGAACCTCGTCGAAGCAGCAGGTCTCGGCGTGCTTCATCCTGTCGGTCGACGACACGATGGAGTCGATCCTCGACTGGTACAAGGAAGAGGGCCTGATCTTCAAGGGCGGTTCCGGCGCCGGCCTGAACCTGTCCCGCATCCGCTCGTCGCGGGAACTGCTCTCCTCCGGCGGCACGGCCTCCGGCCCGGTGTCGTTCATGCGCGGCGCGGACGCCTCGGCGGGCACCATCAAGTCCGGCGGGGCCACCCGCCGTGCGGCCAAGATGGTCGTGCTGGACGTCGACCACCCCGACGTCGCCGAGTTCGTCGAGACGAAGTCCCGCGAGGAGCACAAGATCCGGGCCCTGCGCGACTCCGGGTTCGACATGGACCTCGGCGGGGACGACTCGTGGTCGGTGCAGTACCAGAACGCCAACAACTCCGTCCGCGTGTCCGACGAGTTCATGCGCGCGGTGGAGAGCGACGGCCAGTTCGGGCTGCGCGCCCGCACCACCGGTGAGGTCGTCGAGTCGGTCCGGGCGCGGGACCTGTTCCGCACGATGGCGAACTCCGCCTGGGAGTGCGCCGATCCCGGCCTGCAGTACGACGACACGATCAACGACTGGCACACGGCTCCCGAGACGGGGCGGATCACCGCGTCCAACCCGTGCTCGGAGTACATGCACCTGGACAACTCCAGCTGCAACCTCGCGTCGCTGAACCTGATGAAGTTCCTGCGCGAGGACCTGACGTTCGACGCGGAGCTGTTCCAGAAGACCGTCGAGCTCGTCGTCACCGCGATGGACATCTCGATCTGCTTCGCTGACTTCCCGACCGAGGCCATCGGCGATACCACGCGGAAGTTCCGGCAGCTGGGCATCGGCTACGCCAACCTCGGCGCCCTGCTGATGGCCACCGGCCACGCCTACGACTCCGACGGCGGCCGGGCGCTCGCGGCGTCCGTCACCTCGCTGATGACGGGTACGGCCTACAAGCGCTCCGCGGAGCTGGCGGGCGCGGTGGGCCCGTTCGAGGGCTACAACCGCAACGCCGAGGCGCACCAGCGGGTGATGCGCAAGCACGCCGCCGCCAACGACCTGGTGCGCACCTACCACCACAACGACGCCTCGGTGCACAAGCTCGCGACGAGGGTGTGGCAGGACGGGCTCGAGATCGGCGCCCGCAACGGGTGGCGCAACGCCCAGGCCTCCGTGCTCGCACCCACCGGGACGATCGGGCTGATGATGGACTGCGACACCACCGGGGTGGAGCCGGACCTCGCGCTGGTGAAGTTCAAGAAGCTCGTCGGTGGCGGCTCGATGCAGATCGTCAACCAGACTGTTCCGCGGGCGCTGCGCGCGCTCGGCTACCAGGAGGAGCAGACCGAAGCGATCGTCGAGTACATCGCCGAGCACGGTCACGTCGTGGACGCCCCCGGGCTGAAGCCGGAGCACTACGAGGTGTTCGACTGCGCCATGGGCAAGCGCTCGATCGCCCCGATGGGACACGTGCGCATGATGGCCGCGGTGCAGCCGTTCCTGTCCGGAGCCATCTCCAAGACGGTGAACATGCCCGAGGAGGCCACCGTCGAGGACGTGGAGCAGTTGTACTTCGAGGGTTGGAAGCTCGGCCTCAAGGCGCTCGCGATCTACCGGGACAACTGCAAGGTGGGCCAGCCCCTCTCGGCCGGCAAGAGCGAGAAGGGCTCCGAGGAGAAGACCGTCGAGAAGCAGATCGAGTACCGCCCGGTCCGCAAGCGGCTGCCGAAGAAGCGGCCGAGCCAGACGGTGTCGTTCACCGTCGGCGGCGCCGAGGGGTACCTGCACGCCGGTGAGTACCCGGACGACGGGCTCGGGGAGATCTTCGTCAAGCTCGGCAAGCAGGGCTCCACGCTGGCCGGTGTCATGGACGCCTTCTCGATGTCCATCTCCGTCGGGTTGCAGTACGGCATTCCGCTGGAGTTCTACATTTCGAAGTTCCAGAACCTGCGCTTCGAGCCAGCGGGGATGACCGACGATCCCGACGTGCGCATGGCCAGCAGCGTGCTCGACTACCTGTTCCGGCGGCTGGCGCTGGACTACCTGTCGTACGAGAAGCGGGCGCAGCTCGGGATTTTCACGATCGCCGAGCGCGAAGCGCAGGTGAACGGCGAGGACTCGGCGGAGTCCCCGCAGGGGGAGGTCGACCTGGACACCCTGCGCTCCACCGTCGACTACGACAAGCAGGGCTCCGACCGGAGTTCCCGGGAGTCCGCGGAGCGGGACTCGCAGGATTCTGATGACCGCGCGGTCGGCAGTTCCACGGACCTGCTGGAGTTGCAGCTCGGCAAGGCCGCGGACGCCCCGCTGTGCATGACGTGCGGTACGAAGATGCGTCCGTCCGGCTCCTGCTACGTCTGCGAGGGCTGCGGTTCGACCTCCGGCTGCAGCTGAAACCGGGATTCGTTGCCTCTCGTGCAGCATTGAGCACCTGACGCGGAGCCGTGCAGGTGCTGGTGGAAGGGGAGTCGACCGCACTGGTCGGCTCCCCTTCCAGGTGACTCGGCCTGCGCGGACTGGACCGGGGTCAACGATGTTGCATTCGATGCCTGGAGGGCCGGGCGTGGAAGCGGCGGTCCGGTTTCTCAAGCCGGAGGCGACCAAACGTCGGCGAGTGCTAGTTCAGTCAGAGCACGGTGCCGTGAAAAACAGCTCCGGATCGTCTTCGTCCAGACCGTAGACGAACCCCGCGGGCCGCCAGTTCGCTGAAAGCAGCAAGGACTGCGTGGCGTGGTTGGACAAGTGGTCCCCACGGCCGCTCGCGATCAGCGGTTTGCAACACCGTCGAACAGGTACCGGGGAATCGGTGGCGCGTGCGTTCGCGAGGGCGGTCGGCGGAAGAGCACCGCACGGCGCGGATGTTGGGGTTTCGTCCATGTCGCACACCCGTGGTGCCGGTATCACGGTGATGTGCCGAGGTGGTCGAGGAGGTTCTGCTCCTCGTCGCGGGACAGCCCGGCCGCACGGGTGCGGTCGAGACCGCGCGCCCGCTCGTCGGCGAGCGCCGTGCGCACGGTTTCGGCGAGACTTCGCGACTGCAATCCGGCCGCGAGTGCCGGGGCGGCGTCGTGTGCGACGAGCCCGCGCCAGTCTTCCGGCAACCACAGCGGCAGCGACCTCGGACCGCCCCACGGGTTGACCCCGGCTTCGGTCAGCGTGCTCGCTGCCACGGGCACGAGTTCGAGATCGGCGGATCCGACGAGCTCTGCCGTCGCCCGGAACACCGTTCCGAGTTCGGTGACCGGACCGACCGCGTCGAAGGTGCCGGCGAGGCGCTGCTCCCCCGCGATGACGATCCACGCCGCGAGGTCCCGGACATCGATGTGCTGGATGGGTTGCTCGGGAGCATCGGGGATGACGGCCCGACCGCCCCGGGCGAATCGTGCGGTCCAGTATCCGAAGCGGTCCATCTGATCTCCGGGACCGCTGATGATTCCCGGCCGCACGATGAAGCTGCGGTCGCTGCCCATCCGCTCCCGCACGGCGTTCTCGCTGGCGACCTTGATCCCGCCGTACAACTCGACGGTCAGCTCGGTGAACGCGTGGTGCCGGGTATCCGCGACCGGCTCGCACAGCGGTGCGTCGGTGGTCTGCCCCAGGGTGCTCGTGTCGGCGTAGGCGTTGATGCTGGAGACGAAGGTCCAGTGCGCCACGTGCGCGGCCAGCACCTCGAGCGCATCGTGCACCCATCCCAGCGAGCCGGTCGCCACGTCCACCACGGCGTCGAACCGCTCGCCCGTCAGCGAGCGGATCGCATCGGGCCGGTCGCGGTCGACAGCGACGAGCTCGGCACCGGCGGGAACCGAGCCGGACCGGCCCCGCGCTGCGCACACCACCTCGTGGCCGCGTGCGACCGCATCGCGGGCGATCTGCTGGGAGAGGAAGGACGTTCCACCGAGGACGAGAAGTCGCATGTCCGCCATCGTGCCCGGTCGGCGATGTGCGGGCGAGGGGAATCGCCCACGGTGAACAGGCCCTCGCCGGTGGTCGCGTCGCCACCGGTGGCGGGACCGCCGGCAGAGCGTGCTCGTCCCGCGCGGTGAGCCGTCACGCGCGGTGTGGCCGGGACAGGACGTGGCCCGCCACCGCGGTCGCCGCGGTGGCGGTGCCCACCGAGGGCCACGCGCCGAGCTTCTTCGCCAGCGGGTGCGAACCGGCGAGGGCGGCGGCGTAGATCGCGCCGAGCGCCAGGGCGGGGGCGATTCCGCGCCGGCGGCGGCACAGTTCCATCGCGCCCAGTCCGGCGGCGCCAGCGACGGCTCCGGCCGCGTAGCGGTGGCCGGTGTTCCGCGCCACGAGGAAACCGCCGACGAGGCCGGTCGATGTCAGTGCGGCGGGGTGGGGCATCGTTCGCTCCTTGCTCGGGTTCTGCGGCGACTTTATCCCGCGGGGGCCGCAGCCGGTACCTCGGCGTGTCGGCCATCGCCGCCTTCGCAGCGGAACGGGTCTTGCCCCAAACGGCGCGCGGCGGGTCTCCGTGCACGCTGCTGATCAGCGCAGATCTCGGGGAAGGCAGTGCGGACTCTTGATCGGGTGACGCACCATCGGGCGAAGATGCTTTCCATTCCGGCAGATCTGTCCACAAGGGCTTGATCTGTCCACAGTTTTTCGTTTCGTTCTTTCGCCCAGTCGCAGGGGTTTCCATCGTGGAGGCATGACGACGACACCGCTGAACATTTCGGTATCCGTATCCCGCCCGGAAGAGCTGCTCGCCGCGCTACCGCACCTGGTCGGGTTCACGCCCGCGGACTCGCTGGTCGTGCTCACCCTCCGCGGGGAGGAAGGGGACAGCTCGCTCGGTTCGGCTCTGCGCATGGACCTGCCGTGCGCGACTCGCCACGCCGAGGCGGTGCGGTACCTGCTCGACGGGCCGCTGGCCGCGCAGCGCGTGGACGCGCTGTTCGCGATCGTCATCGGAGCGCGCCGGCCCCACCGCTGCCGTGCGCACTGCCCGCCCGGGTGCGCTGCCGCCGCGGAGGTGAACGAGCACCGCTCCGCGGAGGCGGTGCGGGACGAGCACGCGGAGCTGCCGCACGCGGAACTCGTCGACCACCTCGAGCAGGCCGCGCGCCGGGCCGGGATGGGGTTCGTGCACGCCCTGTGGGCCCCGGAGATCAGCACGGGCGCCCCGTGGCGTTGTTTCCGGGAGAACGACTGCCACGGTCAGCTGCCGGACGTGCGCAGCTCCTCTGTCGCGGCCGCCATGACCGCCGCCGGCGTCGTGGCCTTCCGGGACCGCGACGAGCTGACCGAGTTGGTCGCTCCCGAGTCCACGGCGACCCGGCAGTGGCGTTCGGACCGCCTGGACACGATGTTGAGCGAACGCGAAGGCGCGGGGGAGCGCCCGGTGCGCGACGAGATCCGCACGGTCTTCGGGGCCATCGAACGCACCGGCCAAGGCGGCGCGCTCACCGAAGACGACCTGTTGCGGGTGCTCCTGGCCGTGTCGCAGACGCAGGTCCGGGACCTCGTGCTGGGAACAGCGCTCGGCCCGAAGGCCGCGGCGGCCGAGCAGCTGTGGCTCACGCTCGTGCGCAAGGCTCCTGACCCGGAAGTGGCCGACGTGGCCGCGCTGCTGGCCTTCTCGGCCTACTTGCGCGGCGACGGCGCGTTGGCGAGCGTGGCCCTCGAGCGCATCGAGCACTGCCGACCGGAGCACACGCTGGGACTGCTGCTGCGGAGAGCGATCAACGCGGGTCTGCCGCCGGACAAGCTGCGCCGCATCGCCGAGGACGCCGCGACCGATGCGCAGATCGGCCTCGACGAGGACGGCGCCGAATGAGCCCCACCGGCGAGCGCCGCGCAGTGCACCGGGTGGGCCCTCAGGTCGGCAGGCCTCGCTGGGCGAACTGCCAGGCGTCCCGAACGATCACGTCCAGATCGGCCCGTCGGGGGCGCCAGCCGAGCTCGTTCCGTGCGGCGTCGCTGGCGGCCACGAGGGTCGCCGGGTCGCCGGCGCGACGCGGGGCCACGTGCGCGGGGATGTCGTGTCCGGTGACCGCCCGGCACGTGTCGAGGACTTGACGCACCGAGAACCCTGTCCCGTTGCCCAGGTTGTAGATGCGGTGGGTACCCGGAGCCGCCTGTTGCAGCGCCAGCAGGTGCGCGTCCGCGAGGTCCACGACGTGGATGTAGTCGCGCACGCACGTGCCGTCGGCGGTCGGCCAGTCCTCGCCGAAGATCTGCACGTGTTCGCGCTGCCCCAGCGGGACCTGCAGGACCAGCGGGATCAGGTGCGTCTCGACCGTGTGCCGCTCCCCGAACCCGCCGTGGGCGCCGGCCACGTTGAAGTAGCGCAGGCTCACCGCGCCGAGTTCGTGCGCGGTGGCGTAGGAGGTGATCGCGTGGTCGATCGCGAGCTTCGTCGCCCCGTAGGTGTTGGTGGGCCGCGTCGCCGCGCCCTCGGTGATGGGCACCTCGGTGGGCTCGCCGTAGGTCGCCGCCGTGGAGGAGAACACCAGACGCGGCACACCGCGCGCGCGGATCGCTTCCAGCAGGCGCAGCGAGGTCACCACGTTGCCCTGCCAGTACTTGTGCGGTTCCTGCATGGACTCGCCGACGAGCGACTTGGCGGCGAAGTGCAGCACCCCGTCGAAGCCCTCGGCGAGGACCTCGTCGGCGCACTCGGCGATGTCGCCGCGCACGAACCGGCAGCCGGCCGGGACGGCGTCGGCGTGCCCGGTGGAGAGGTCGTCGACGACGACGACCTCGTGCCCCGCTTCGAGCAGGCGAGCGGCGCACACGCTCCCGATGTAGCCGGCACCGCCGGTGACGAGCAGCTTCACCTGTGTTCTCCCTTTCCTGGGTGGACGTTGTCGGCAACCGGCACGCCGCCCGCGCGGTCAGCCGTCCTTGCCCGCCCCGGCGGCGGGCACGGCGGTGAACAACCGGGGCCGACGCCATTCGTGCTGGTCGAAACGGTCCGTCACCGCTCGTGCGATGTCGGTGCGCGCGCCCGCGGGCACGAGCGCGAGCGCGGAGCCGCCGAATCCGCCGCCGGTCATCCTGGCGCCGATCGCGCCGGCCTCGAGGGCGGCGGCCACGGCCTGGTCGAGCTCCGGGCACGACACCCGGTAGTCCACGCGCAGGCTCTCGTGCGAAGCGTTGAGCAGGGGGCCGAGGGCGGCGTACTCGCCGGCGCGCAGGTGCTCGGCCGCCCGGCGGACGCGTTCGTTCTCGGTGACCACGTGGCGCACCAGCGGCCGCAGCTCGTCGGGCAGATCCGCGAGCGCGTCCTCCAGCGAGGCGGGCGCGACATCGCGCAGTGCGGGCACGCCCAGCAGCTCCGCCGCCCGCTCGCACCCCGCGCGGCGCTGCCCGTAGGCGGATCCGCTGTGCGAGTGGCTCACCCGGGTGTCGATGATGAGCAGCTCCAGCTCGGCCGCGTGCGGGGCGAACGGGACGTGCTCCCGCGTGCCGGTGCGCACGTCGTAGAACAGGGCGTTGTCCGCGGTGCAGCGCAGGGACGCCGTCTGGTCGAGCAGCCCGGTGGGTGCACCCGCGTAGTCGTTCTCGGCGCGCTGGACGAGGACGGCGACCTCGCCCAGCCCCGGGGCGCCCGGTTCTCCAGGGGCGAGCTCGAGCAGGTCCAGCAGCGCCAGCGCGGTCGCGCACTCCAGCGCGTGCGAGGAGGACAGGCCGGCCCCGTGGGGCACGTCACCGGCGATGATCAGGTCGGCACCCGTGCTCGGGTAGCCCGCGGCGCGCAGCGCCCAGGCGACACCGAGCGGGTAGGCCGTCCAGTCCCCGGGCGGAGCGGTGTCGAGCGACAATGTGGAGGCGGTGTGCAGGCGCCCATCGGTGTCGAGCGTGCCCAGGCTGAAGCCGCCGTCGGTGCGTCCGCGTGCGGCGACCGCGGTGCGGTGGGGCAGCGCGCAGGGGAGGACGAACCCGTCGTTGTAGTCGGTGTGCTCCCCGATGAGGTTCACGCGGCCCGGCGCGGACCAGACCGTCTCCGGCGAGCCGCCGTGGTGTTCGGTGAAGACGCGGGACGCGCGTGCAGCAGGGGTCGTGCCCGCGGGTGCGGTGGAGTCGAGCGCGCTCACTTCGGCAGCACCATCACCGCGTGCGCGATCCCGGCGGGCAGTTGGGTGGAGCCGTTGTTGCCGTGCACCTCGATCGGTTTCGTCGCACCGACGGTCGGCATGACCTCCACCTCGTTGCCGGGGACGACGCCGATCCGCTTGATCTGGCTCATGATCTCCGGCTCGAGCTGGACGTGCTCGGCGATGCGGCGGACCGTTGCCTTGCCGCCACCGGCGCGGGCGAATTCGTCGACGCGCTGCAGTTCGCGCTCGGCGGCGTTGGCCACGTGTTCGATGCCGAGGTCCTGCAGTCCCGGGATCGGGTTCCCGTACGGCGAGGTGTCCGGATGCCCGAGGAGCTTCACGAGCTTGCGCTCCACCGCCTCGCTCATCACGTGTTCCCACCGGCAGGCCTCGTTGTGGACCTCCTCCCACTCGAGGCCGATGACGTCGATGAGGAGGCGTTCGGCGAGACGGTGCTTGCGCATCACGCTGACCGCGCGCGCCCGTCCCTCCTCGGTGAGCTCGAGATGGCGGTCCTCGGCCACGGCGAGCAGGCCGTCCCGCTCCATCCTGGCCACCGTCTGGCTCACCGTCGGGCCGCTCTGCTCGAGGCGCTCGGCGATGCGCGCCCGCAGCGGGACGACCCCTTCCTCCTCGAGGTCGTAGATGGTGCGCAGGTACATCTCAGTGGTATCGATGAGATCGTTCACGTCGGCTCCCCATTCAGTCCCAACCCCGATGCTAGCCCGGTTCCGCGACAAGCCGTCAGTGGCTGGGCAGTGGACTTACAGGATTCCGACAGACCTCGTCAGTCACGAAAGGCCGTCATGCATCCGCTCATCAGTCCCGATGATCTCATGTCCGAGCTCGACCACGAGCCGCGCCCGGCTCTGCTCGACGTGAGCTGGTCGCTGTTCGGGCCGCCCGGCAGGGAAGTCTACGCGGCGGGGCACCTGCCGGGCGCGGTGTTCGTGGATCTGGACACGGAGCTGTCCGGAACTCCCGGGCCGGGGACCGGTCGGCACCCGCTTCCCGACCCGGAGGACCTGCAAGCCGCGTTGCGGCGGGCCGGTGTGCGCGCCTCCCGGCCGGTGGTCGTTTACGACGCCGACAACGGCTCGGCCGCCGCCCGCGCGTGGTGGCTGCTGCGGTGGGCGGGGCACCCCGCGGTGCGGGTCCTCGACGGCGGTTGCGCTGCCTGGCGGGCCGCGGGGATGCCGACCACCACGGCGGTCCCGGAGCCCGAGCCCGGGGATGTCACCGTTCGCCCCGGTGGCATGCCGGTGCTCGACGCCGACGAGGCAGCGCGCCTCGCCCGGGAGGGCACGTTGCTCGACGCGCGCGCCCCGGAGCGCTACCGGGGTGAGACCGACCCGGTGGAGCAGCGGGCGGGGCACGTCCCGGGTGCGGTCAACGCGCCGTTCGGCGAGCTCACCGATGCGGCCGGACGCTGGCGCGATGCGGAGTCGTTGGCCGGCTGGTTCGCCGAGCGCGGCGTGCGCAGCGGGCAGGTGCCCGGTGCCTACTGCGGGTCGGGGGTGACCGCGTGCTCGCTGGTGCTGGCGCTCGAACAGGCGGGGGTGACCTCCCCGGACCGGCCGGCGGCGCTGTTCCCCGGCTCGTGGTCGGAATGGGTCACCGACCCGCAGCGCCCGGTGGCCACGGGCGCCGAGCCACCGCACTGACCACGGTCGCCGGTGTCGCTGGGGCCATCCGGCGGGGCCGCCCGGCCGGTGGGTGGTGCGGTCGGCGGCCGGGGCCGCCCGGCCGGCGGGCGGCGCGGCCGTGCCCCGTCTCCGCCCCCGTGGGCCTCGAGGGCCGTGCCGTGCGGGTGCGCGTGCCGCTCGCGCTCGGGTGCACCGTCCCGGCTGCGCGCGGGAGGCGGGGAGGAGCAGCCGGCCCCGCGGCGCGCATCCCTTTGGCACGTCCTGCTCGGGCGGTAGCGTGCCGCCATGGGTATCCGATCAGCGGTGGTGTGGGACGACGAGCTCCTCGAGTACGACCTGGGCGGGAACCACCCGCTGCACCCGGTGCGGCTCGACCTGACGATGCGGCTCGCCCGGGGGCTCGGCCTGCTCGACGGGGTCGACCCGCACCGTCCCGGCGTCGCCGGCGACGAGGAGCTGTTGCGGGTGCACAGCGCCGAGTACCTGCGGGCGGTGCGTGCGGCCCCGGAGGTGGGCTCCGCGGTGGGGCACGGTCTCGGCACGGAGGACAACCCGATCTTCGAGCGGATGCACGAGGCTTCCGCGCGGGTGGTGGGAGGTTCGACGCTGGCCGCGGACCTCATCGCGTCGGGCCAGGCCGACCGCGCCGTCAACCTGGCGGGCGGGTTGCACCACGCGATGCGGGACCGGGCCGCAGGGTTCTGCGTGTACAACGACTGCGCCGCGGCGATCGCGCGGATGCTCGAGCGAGGGGTCGAGCGGATCGCCTACCTCGATGTCGACGTGCACCACGGCGACGGGGTGCAGGAAGCCTTCCGCGGCGACCCGCGCGTGCTGACGATCTCGCTGCACCAGCACCCGGCGTCGCTGTGGCCGCACACGGGCTACTCCCACGAGATCGGGGAGCCGCCGGCCGACGGTTCGGCGGTGAACCTGCCGCTGCCGCCGGGCACGCGGGATGCCGACTGGCTGCGCGCCTGCTCGGCGGTGGTGCCTTCGCTGCTGGCCTCGTTCGGCCCGCAGGTGCTGGTGACCCAGTGCGGCGCGGACGCCCACGAGGACGATCCGCTCGCCGACCTGGCGCTCTCGGTGGACGGTCAGCGAGCCTGCTACCAGGCGCTGCGGGACTGGGCCCAGCGGTACGCGGGCGGCAAATGGCTCGTGCTCGGCGGCGGGGGGTACTCACTGGTGCGTGTCGTTCCCCGCGCCTGGACCCATCTGTTGGCCACAGTGTTGGACAGGGACCTGGCACCGAACACCACGATCCCGGCGGATTGGATCGCCCACGTCACGCGGGCCCTGCCCGACGGCGCCGTGCCCACGAGCCTGACCGACCACGCCGACCCGCGGTTCGACCGGTGGTCCGGGGTGACGGAGCGACCGGTGGACACGGCGATCCGCGACACCCGCCACGCGGTGTTCCCGCTGCACGGTCTGGATCCGGCGGACGGCCGTGACTGAAGGAGTTCGAGGTGGAAGAACCCGCGCAGCAAGTGGGGGATGAGCAGGACGAGCTGCCGGAGGACTACCCGCGGCGCTGGGAGGCGGACGTCGTCCTCAGCGACGGGGGGACGGTGCACCTGCGCCCGATCACTCCCGCTGACGCCGACCGGATCCTGGACCTGCACGGGAAGCTGAGCGAACGGACCCGCTACTACCGCTACTTCGGCCCGTACCCGCGGATGCCGCGGCGAGACGTCGACCGGTTCACCCGGGTGGATTACAGCCGGCGAGTCGCCCTGGTCGTGGTGCTCGGCGAGGAGATCGTCGCCGTGGGGCGCTACGACCAGTTGGCGCAGGAGCACTCGGCCGAGGCCGCGTTCGTCGTCCGCGACGACCACCAGGGGCGGGGGATCGGGTCGATCCTGCTGGAGCACCTCGCGGCCGCCGCGCGCGAGAGCGGCCTGCGCCGGTTCGTCGCGGAAGTGCTCGCCGAGAACAGCGGGATGGTGCGGGTCTTCCGCGACGCCGGCTACCAGATCAGCCGGGAGATCGAGGAGGGCGTCGTCCACCTGGAGTTCGACATCGACCCGACCGAGGAGTCCGTCGCCGTTGCCCGCGAGCGCGAGCAGGCGGCGGAGGCCCGCAGCGTGCACAACATGCTGCACCCGCGCTCGGTGGCGGTGATCGGTGCCTCCGCCGAACCGGACAAGATCGGCCACGCGGTGCTGTCGAACCTGCTCATGGCCGAGTTCACCGGGCCGGTCTACCCGGTGCACCCCGAGCACCGGGCCGTGTCCGGCGTGCGCGCCTACGCCTCGGTGCTCGACATTCCCGACGACGTCGACCTGGCGGTGGTCGCCATCCCCGCTGCCGGGGTGACCGAGGTGTTGGACGCTTGCCTGGCCAAAGGTGTGAAAGCGCTGGTCATCCTCAGCGCGGGCTTCGGCGAGCGCGGGGCGGAGGGCCGCGAGGTGGAGCGCGAGATGGTGCGCGCCGCCCGGGTGCACGGCATGCGCGTGGTGGGGCCGAACGCGCTCGGCGTGGTCAACACGGAGCCCTCGCAGCGGCTCAACGCGAGCCTCGCGCCGCGGCTGCCGGGGCGGGGCCGCACCGGTTTCTTCTGCCAGTCGGGTGCGCTGGGCGTGGCGATCCTCGACGCGGCCACCGAGCGCGGCCTGGGCGTGTCGACGTTCGTCTCCGCGGGCAACCGGGCCGACGTGTCCGGCAACGATCTGCTGCAGTACTGGCAGACCGACCCGGACACCGACGTGGTGCTGCTGTACCTGGAGTCGTTCGGCAATCCGCGCAAGTTCGCTCGGCTGGCGCGCAGGCTGGCGCGCAGCAAGCCCGTGGTGGCGGTCAAGTCCGGGCGCAACGCGGTGCGCGCCGGTCTGGCGGCCACCTCGGCGCGCATCGACGAGCCGGGGGTGCAGGCGTTGTTCGAGCACTCCGGCGTGATCCGGGTGGAGACGCTGCCGGAGATGTTCGACGTGGCACTGCTGCTGGAGCACCAGCCGCTGCCGCGCTCCGACCGGGTGGCGGTCGTGGGCAACTCCTCGGCGCTGGGCATGCTGGCGGCGGACATGGTGCGGGCCCAGGACCTGCACCTGGCGAGCGAGCCGGTGGACGTGGGGGCCTCGGCGGGGCCGGAGGAGTTCGCCGCCGCGGTGCGCGACGCCGCGCTGCGCGAGGACGTCGACGCGCTGGTGGTCGTGTTCTCCCCGCCCGTGGCGGTGCCCGGTGCGGAGTACGCCCGCGCGATGCGGCGCGTGCTCGACGACACCGGGGCCCTGGGGGCCAAACCGGTGGTGACGACGTTCCTGGCGGGCGAGGGCGTGCCGGACGAGCTGGCGGTTCCCGGCAGCGAGGGCACGTTCGGCCGCGGCTCGGTCCCCTCGTACCCGAGCCCGGAGCGGGCGGTGGCGGCGCTGGCCCGTGTCAACCGGTACGCGCAGTGGCGGGCGAAACCGCAGGGGCATTTCGTGCGGCCCGCCGGCACGGACCGGGAACGGGCGCGCGAGCTGGTCGAGCAGTGGGTGCGCGCGGCAGGGGGCGCTTCCCACCAGCTGACCGACGAGCGGGCTGTGGAGCTGCTGGACTGCTACGGCATCCGCATGGTGCCGTTCCGGCGCGTCGCCTCCACCGCGGCCGCGGTGGAGGCCGCGGAGGAGCTGGGGTTCCCGGTGGCGGTCAAAGCGGTGCGGGGAGGGGGGCGGCACCGCTCGGACCTCGTCGGCGTGCGGCTCGACGTGAGCGATCCGGAGATGGTGCGCCGCGCCTGCGCCGAGGTGCAGGGGGTTTCCGAGGGGGAGGAGGTGTACGTCCAGCGGATGGCCGAGCGGGCGACGTCCTGCGTGGTCGGCCTCTCGGACGACCCCTCGTTCGGCACGCTGGTCTCGTTCGGGCTGTCCGGTGTGGCCAGCGAGCTGCTGGGGGACACCGCCTACCGGGCCGTTCCGCTGTCCGACCGGGACGTCTCCGAACTGCTCCGGGCGCCGCGCGCCGCGCCGCTGCTGACCGGCTACCACGGTGAGGCACCGGCGGACGCGGACGCGTTGGAGGACCTGGTCACCCGGGTGGCCACGCTGGCGGAGGACTTGCCGGAGGTGCGCGAACTCGTGCTGCAACCGGTGCTGGCCTCATCGGCGGGGGTGGCGCTCCTCGGGGCCCGGGTCGGCCTGGGGGCCTCGGTGGCGAAACCGGATTCGGGGCCGCGCCGCCTGCGCTGAGCTGTGGGCGTGCTCACCGCACCGGGGCGGAACCGAACGGTTTCGTTAGTCTTGTGCGCATGGACGCACGCGGCGGCGATCAGCAGGTGCTCGGCACGCTGCAGGCCGGTCAGCACACCCTGACCGTGCGGGCGGAGCCCGCTGGGGACCCCGGTGCGGTGACCGCGGGGCCGGTGGCCGTGCTGCTGCCGGCGATGGGCGTGCCCGCCGGCTACTACGCCCCGTTCCTCGCCGAGCTGCGCGCGTGCGGCGTGTCCGTGGTGACGTTCGACCTGCGCGGCCAGGGGGAGGCCGCGCCCGCTCCGCGGCGCGGTCTCCGGTTCGGCTACGAGGAGCTGGTCAACGACGTGGCAGCGGTCCACGAACTGGTGGCCGAGCACTTCCCGGGCAGGCCGGTGTTCAACCTCGGCCACAGCCTGGGCGGCCACCTCGCCATGCTGCACGCCGGACGCCGGCCCGACCACGTGGCGGGCGTGGCGCTGATCGCCGCCGGCACGGTGTGGTTCCGCAGCTTCCCGCGGGGGCAGCAACTGCCGCTGCTGCTCGGCAGCCAGCTCGTGGCCGGCGTCTCCCGGGCGGCCGGGTACTGGCCCGGCCACCGGTTCGGCTTCGGCGGCCGGCAACCCGAGCCGGTCATGCGCGACTGGGCGCGCCAGGCGCGCACGGGCCGGTACCGGCTCCCCGGTGCGGCCGGGGACGACGACAGCGCGATGCGGGCGCTGGCCAAGCCGATCCTGGCCGTCAGCATCGACGGGGACCGATTCGCTCCGCCCGGGTCCGTGTCCGCGCTGGCGCACAGGGCCGTCGACGCGCCGCGCACCCTGGCGCACTACTCGACCGCGGACGCCGGGGCCTCCGAGCTCGGCCACTTCAGGTGGGCGCGCCGCGGGGGCGCCGAACTCGCCCGGTGGGTGGGCGAGTGGGCCGGCACCCGGGTCGCGTCAGCAGGCTGAGTCCCCCGGCTTGGGCACGCCGAGACCGAACAGCGGCCGCAGTTTCAGGCCGACCCAGGTGCCCGCCAGCGCCAGCAGGGCCCAGGCCCAGCCGTGCAGCGAGAACGAGGCGATGCCGGTGAAGTAGGCGCCGATGTTGCAGCCGTAGGCCAGCCGGGCGCCGTAGCCCATGAGCAGCCCGCCCAGCGCGGCGGCGGCGACCGCCTTCATCGGCAGTCGTTTGACGAGGACGAACGCACCGGAGGCGGCCGAGGCGATCAGGGCGCCGATGATGATGCCGAAGTTGAGCACCGAGGTGGAGTCGGCCAGCACCGGCTCGCTCAGCGCCGCGGCCTTCTCGCCCTGCCAGTAGCCCCAGCTGGACACGTCCACGCCGAGCGCCTGCAGGGCTTTGGACCCCCAGAGGACGAACGCCGAGGTGATCCCCCACCCGCTGCCGCGGGTGAGCAGGACCGCCGCGTTGAGCGCGGCCAGGAGCAGCGCGCCCACCCACATCGGCCACGAGCCGCGGACGGCGCGCCACCAGCCGCGGGCGCTGGCGGGGCGGTCGGCCGGGGGCGAGCCGCGGCGCCGGGTCCAGCGCCACGCGGCGTAGCCGATCGCGGCGAGCGCGAGCACCTGCAGCACCGCCGCCCCGCCGTAGCCCAGACCGGTGTCCTCGGCCAGGGAGAACGAGCCGAGCGTGCGGGCGTCGGCGCTCCACCAGGGCATGTGCAGGGCGCCGAGCACCGATCCGGAGATGAAGAACAGCAGGGTCACCACGATCAGGGTGTTGCCGCCGCCGACGGTGAACAGGGTGCCGGAGGCGCACGCGCCGCCGAGCTGCATGCCCAGGCCGAACAGCACGGCGCCGACGACGAGGCCCCAGCCGAGGGGCTGGACGCTGGCCTCCGGCGTGTTGCCGAAGAAACCGATGCCCCCGGCGAGAACCGGCGCGAACAGGAGCGAGGCCGCGCCGAGCATGAGCAGGTGCGCCCGCAGTCCGGAGGACTGGCCGACGGAGACCAGCCGGCGCCAGGCCGAGGTGAAGCCGAACCGGGAGTGGAACAGCGCCAGTCCCAGTGCCAGCCCCAGGGCCGCCAGCGCGGCCGACTCGGCATCGGCCACCGCGCCTGCGGCGGTGATCAGCGCGACGGCGGCCAGAGCTCCGATGCCGAGGGGGAGCCACCGGGGGCGGCCCTGCGGTTCCGGTTCCGGGGCGTGCCGTGGTGCTGACCGCAGCTCGGGCGTGGCGGTCGTGGACATGGGCGTTCCTTCCTTTCGCGCTCTCCTGGTCGTCGAGGAAACCATTCGTGCACGACCGGAGCCACGTTTCCCGCGCACTGGGAAGAGGGGGCGGTGCAGCGGGCAACCGCAGCGGTCCCCGACTCCGTCCTGGGGGTATGAGACGACACGGTTTGATCGCCGCGGTCGCCGCGGCACTGCTCGCGACGGCCGCCTGCGGACAGTCCGACGACGTCGGCTTCGGAGGTCCTCCGCCTTCCCCGGAGCCGCCTCCGAGCTCGCGCCCGCCGGCGAACCCGGAACCGAAACCGGTCGAACAGCGCACCCCGGTGGGACCTGCGCGCATCGATGCGCAGCTGCCCGAGGGGTATCCGGTCCAGGTGTGGACGCAGGACGGGGGGCGCGTCCTCGTGGCGACCGGGCAGGAAGGCGGATGCGGCGAGGTGCGCGCCCGGCTGGTCGAGCAGACCGAGGAGCACGTGACCGTCAAGCTCGTGGAGGAGACACCCGAACCGCCGGCGTACTGCACGATGGATCTGCGCTACCCGCCGGTCGCGGTGCCGCTGACCGAACCGCTGGGCCAGCGCACCGTCGTGCTGCAGCAGGAGGAGGTGCACGTGCCCCAGTGACGGCGCCGATCCCCCGGGATCCGGCAGTGCGCTCGGCCGCGGCGACCCGTGCGCCCGCAGCAGTGGCGGGCGGAGCGGTGCGGCTGGGACGCTCGAGGCGGGGCGGGCACACCTCCGTCGTGCCCCGCCCCCGGCCATGTCGAGCGAACTGGGGTCCGACGCCTGGATCCAGGCGAGGGAGGCGAGTTGTCACACACCGGGGAAAAGGTGAACCGTCTGGTCAACCTGCGGGACGTCGGCGGGATCCCCACCGGGGCCGGGGCGGTGACCCGCCACGGCGTGCTCTACCGCGCGGATGCTCCTTACGAGGCCGATGAGGCCCCGGACGAGGTCGAGGAGTGGCCGCCGTCGGTGGTGGTGGACCTGCGCCAGCCCGCGGAGCTCAACGGCAAGCCGCATCCGCTGGCCGAGAGCTGCGCCGTGCACTCCGTTCCGCTGATCGAGGACGTGCACGAGGGCCCCACCGTCGCCGAGGACGACGGCACGCGGCACGAGCTGACCGTGCTGTACGAGGGGATGCTCAACGACGCGCCGAAGAAGCTCGTCGAGGTCTTCCGCCTGGTGCTGGAGGCCGACGGTCCGGGGCTGATCCACTGCGCCGCGGGCAAGGACCGCACGGGCGTGAGCACGGCGATGCTGCTCAGCGCGGCGGGCGCGCGCTCCGACGCGATCGTCGCCGACTACGCGCGCACCGACCGGAACATGTTCCGCGTGCTGCAGCGGCTGGACGCGGCTCCGGAGCTGCCGCCCGGTGTGGACGAGGAGGCGGTGCTCGAGCTGATCTCCACGCCGACCGAAGCGATCGAGGCGGTGCTGGAGCACTTCGAGGCCTACCCGGACGGCGCGGCGGGGTGGCTGCGCGAGCACGGTGTCACCGACGCGGAGCTGAGCCGGTGGCAGGAACGCTTCACCACCGAAGCGACCGACCAGGAGGCGAGCTGGGAGTGACGGCGCTTCCCCGCGGCCCGGAGGTCGACTCCGGCGACCGGACCGCACTCCGGCGGCCGGCAGGCGGAGGGCCGGACCCGCGCGCAGCGAGTCCGGCCCTCCGGAGCGGGCGGTGGCCACCGGCCACCGCGAACGTCGCGAGCTGTCAGCTGGCGTAGGAGCGCAGCCGGTCCGCCCGGTCGCCCTGGCGCAGCTTCGCCATGACCTCGCGTTCGATCTGGCGGACCCGTTCGCGGGAGAGCCCGAAGGCCCTGCCGATCTGGTCGAGGGTGTGCGGCTGGCCGTCGTCGAGGCCGTACCGCATGCGGATCACGGCCTGCTCCCGCTCCTCCAGGGTGCTCAGGACCCGGCGCAGGTCGTCCTGCAGGAAGCCGGAGATCACCGTGTTCTCGGCGTTGGCGCTCTCCCCGTCCTCGATGAAGTCGCCGAGGGGGGCGTCCTCCTCGCTGCCGACCGGCATGTCCAGGCTCACCGGGTCGCGGGAGTGGTCGAGCAGGTCGGTGACCTTGTTCACGGACATGTCCGCTTCCTTGGCCATCTCCTCCTCGGTGGCTTCCCGGCCGTACTTCTGGTGCAGGTCGCGCTTGATCCGGGCCAGCTTGTTGACCTGTTCGACCAGGTGCACGGGCAGCCGGATCGTGCGGCTCTGGTCGGCCATGCCGCGGGTGATGGCCTGCCGGATCCACCAGGTGGCGTAGGTGGAGAACTTGAAGCCCTTGGTGTAGTCGAACTTCTCCACCGCGCGGATCAGGCCGAGGTTGCCCTCCTGGATCAGGTCGAGCAGCGGCATGCCGCGGCCGGTGTAGCGCTTGGCCAGGCTCACCACGAGGCGGAGGTTGGCCTCCATGAGGTGGTTCTTGGCGCGACGTCCGTCGCGCACCACGGCGTTCAGGTCGCTGCGCCGCTCACGGCTCATGGAATCCTGCTCGGTGTCCAGCAGGTGCTTGGCGTACACACCGGCCTCGATGCGCTTGGCCAGGTCGACCTCGTCTTGCGCGGAGAGCAGAGCCGTGCGCCCGATGCCGTTGAGGTAGACCCGCACCAGGTCCGCGGACGGCCCCTGGTTGTCCAGGTCCGCCTCGGTGATGGCGACATCCGGGTTGGCGGTCTGCGGGACGGTCATGGAGCTTCCTCCCTGACGGGCTTACTGAAGGGCGCACGTCACACCGACGGGCCATTACATCCTGTGCAAGACGCGTACGGTCGGTACTGGGACCGATGACGCGTCATCGGGTGGCAGGCCGCGCGAGGCATTCCTCGTACGTCCCCCTCGTGCGGCCCGCCGCCGAAGCTTCGTACCCGGAAAACGTGTGCGGGCTCGAATTCGTTCCCGATGTTTCCGCCCCGTGGACGTCATCCCCGTCACATCCGTTGCGCGGGATTCCTGAGGATTCGCTGAGAACCCCCGTTACCGATTCACACCTCAACCAAAAGTGTGAATGGTCCGTCGTTGACGCTCTCGACCTCCATCGCGGCCCCGAAGCTGCCGGTCTCCACCCGCGCACCCCGCTCGCGCAGCGCGTCGACGACCGCCCGCACCAGCGGCTCGGCCTGATCCGGCGGTGCTGCGGAGCTCCACGAGGGGCGCCGCCCCTTGCGGGTGGATCCGTACAGCGTGAACTGGCTGACCACGAGCAGCGGCGCCCCCGTGGAAGCGCAGGACTCCTCCTCGCGCAGCGCCCGAATTTCGTGCAGCTTCCGGGACATCGTGCCCACCTGTTCCGGGCCGTCGGAATGCGTCGCGGCCAAAAGCACTAACAGTCCCGGTTCGTCGATCTTGCCGACGACGTCGCCGCCGACCGCCACCGAGGCGCGGGTGACGCGGCTGACCACCGCCCTCAATCCGTTTCCTCCAACCATTCCGCCGGAACGACCATTCCGTGCCGGATCAGTTCCCGGAGAACCGGCAGTGCGGAACGCGTCAGTTCCTCCGAATCGCGTCCGTGCCCGAGCGCCAGCAGTTCCAGGACCTCCTCCAGGGGGGCCCGCCCCCGCACCCCGCCAGCAGCAGCGAGCCGAGCTCGTCGACCTCGTGCTGCCACCCCGGGCCGTCGGTGCGGTGCAGGCGCCGGGCCACCGGCTCCCAGCCCTCCTCGCCGTGCTCGGAGACCTCCTCGAGCACCGTGCTCGGAGCCGTGGCCAGGCGGCTGCGCAGCAAGGCCTCGTCACCGCCGTGCTCGGCCAGCCACTGCACGCGGCGCAGCCACTCGTCGGACTCCGGGCCGAGCGGGTCGTCGTAGGCCTGGCGCAGGTCCTCGCAGACGACCTCCCCGGTGCGCCCGTCCGCGCGGCGCAGCGTGACGAAGCCGAAGCCCACGGCCTCGACCCCGTTGTCCTCGAACCACCGCAGCCACTCCTCGCCCGCGCGGCGCCCCGCGGCGGAACGCGGGTCGTAACCGGCATCGCGCAGCCACGTGCCCACGTACAGCGCCGGGTCGGCCACGTCGCGCTGCACGAACCACGCGTCCACACCACCACCCGGCAGCCAGGACGAGACGCGGTCGCCCCAGTGCTCACCGGTGCGGTGCAGCCACGAGGCCAGCACGTGGCCCGTTCCCCCCTCGGTCAGCAGCGCCGGCAGCTGCCGGATCATGAGCGCGCTCGCGTCGTCGCCGGACAGCCCCGAGTCGCGGTAGACGAACTCGGTGCGCGCGGCTCCCACGACGAACGGCGGGTTGCACACGACCTGGTCGAAGCGCCCGCCCCGCACCGGGTCGAACCACTCGCCCCGCCGCAGGTCCACCTCCACCTCGTTGAGGCGGAAGGTCGCCGCGGCCAGCTGCACGGCCCGCTCGGAGACGTCCGTTGCGGTGACGCGGCGCGCGTGCGTGCTGGCGTGCAGCGCCTGCACCCCGCAGCCGGTGCCCACGTCGAGCACCGAGTCGACGGGGCGGCGCGGGGTGGCCCGCACCAGGCTCAACGAGGCGTGCCCCACACCGAGGACGTGCTCGCGGTGGGCGGGTACGCCCCACCCGCGCACGTCCGAATCCAGGTCCGAGACGATCCACCAGGACCGGTCGCCGAGCCCGTGCGGGCGGATGTCCAGCGCAGCGCGGACCCCGTCGCCGTCGGTGTGCACGATCCCGCCGGCCAGGGCCTCCGCCAGCGGCAGCGGGTGCAGCGCCGCCTCGACCGCGGCGCGCGGCTCGGTCTCGCCCAGCAGGAACAACCGGACGAGCGTGCCGAGGGCGCCGCCGTCGGCGCTCGCGCGCAGCGCGGGAGCCGGCTCCCCGCGACCCAGGGCCGCCTGCGCGTGCGGACCGACCAGCTCCAGCACTCCGTCGGTGTCGTACCGGGCCTGCTGCAGCGCCTCCCGGAGGCGATCGATGCGGTCGTTGGTCAGTTCAACAGTCACCGGTTGATAGTCACACGGTGCGCGTCCCGCCGGGGCACCGAGGCGCGCTGCGGTGTGCTGCGCAACACGTCGGCGCGGAGCGGGTGTGCTCCGATCCCGGAGCACCGCGGCGGTGCGCACGAGCGAGCTGTCCGGTCCGAGGGGGTGGCTGCCAGGATGAGGGCATGTCGCACATGCTCAGCCTGACCGGTGACGACGAGGCCGACGCCCTGCTCAGCCGGGACCCGTTCGCGCTGCTCACCGGCGCGCTGCTGGACCAGCAGGTCGCCATGGAACTGGCCTTCACCGGACCGGAGAAGATCGCCGAGCGCATGGGCGGCTTCGACGTGGAGCGGATCGCCGAGTCCGATCCGGAGGAGTTCGCCGACCTCTGCGCGCAGAAGCCCGCCGTGCACCGCTACGCCGGGTCGATGGCGCGCCGCATCCACACCCTCGCCGGACACGTCCTCGAGCACTACGACGGCGACGCCGAGCGGATCTGGACCGAGGGGGACCCGGACGGCGCGGAGGTCCGCAAGCGGCTCGAGGCCCTGCCCGGCTACGGTGAGCAGAAGGCGAAGATCTTCCTCGCGCTGCTCGGCAAGCAGCTCGACGTTCGGCCGGACGGCTGGCGCGAAGCCGCGGGGGCCTACGGCGAGGAGGGCGCGCGCCGCTCGATCGCCGATGTCGTCGACCAGCAGACGCTCGCCGAGGTGCGGGCCGCCAAGAAGCAGCGGAAGGCTGCGGCCAAGGATCGGGGCGGGCAGTAACCGCGGGACCTGCCGTTGCCGTCGCGCCCGGCCGGTCCGCCGCGGTTTCCGCGCCGTCGTCAGGCGGCCGCTGATCCGGGCTTCTGGTACTTGTCGACGTACTCCTGCTCGGAGAGCTCGGAGATCGCGTACATGATCTCGTCGGTGATCGCGCGCAGCACCGGCAGCGAACCGTCCATGCCGTGGTACCGGGAGAAGTCCAGCGGGTCGCCGAAGCGGACGGTCACCGGCCGCGGGCGCGGGATCTTCACCCCGCGGGGCTGGAGCTTGTCGGTGCCGCTGAGCGCCACCGGCACGACGGGAGCGCCAGTGCTCAGGGTCAACCGGGCCACGCCGGTGCGGCCGCGGTAGAGGCGCCCGTCCGGGGAGCGCGTGCCCTCGGGGTGGATGCCGAACGCCCCTCCGTCGCGGAGCACTCGCTCGGCCTCGGAGATGGCGGCCTGCGCGGCGCGGCCGCGCCCGCGCTCGACGGGGATCGCTCCGATCGCGTTGAAGAACCAGCTCCGCACCCGCCCGAGGGCGCCGGTTCCCTGGAAGTACTCGGCCTTGGCGAGGAAGGCCACCGGCCGCGCCACCACGAGCGGCACGATGAAGCTGTCGAGCACGGCGATGTGGTTCGGCGCGAGGATCACCGGCCCGTCCATCGGAACCTTCTCCGCGTCGATCACCGTCGGCCGGTACACGCTGCGTGCGATCGAGCCGACGACCTGCTTGCTCGCCGTGTAGAACATGCTTCGCCTCCCAGCTGTGGTCCGTCCGGAATCTAACCCGCGGAGGTTTCGGCGCGGTGCTCGGCGGGTCACGCCGCGGGGAACCCCGCCCGGGGGTCGCGTTCAGGGAGCTGGAGGCACATCATGGATGTGGATCCCGTCCCCGTCCGGTGCCGTCCACCCGATCCGCAGCCCACCCGATCTGCAGCGCGGTGCGGCGAAGTGGCAGCATCGCAACCGGAGGTAGTGTCGTGACCAACGTGCGCAGAGACGACACCCCGGTGCTGATCACCGAGGCGCAGCCGTCCTATGACGACCAGCAGGCGTCGCGGCGCCGCAGGTACGGGCTGATGATGGCCTCGCGTTTCCCGTGCCTCGTCGGGGCGGTGCTCGTGTTCCACTTCACCCAGCTGTGGTGGCTGGCGCTGATCATCATCGCGATTTCCATTCCGCTGCCGTGGATGGCGGTGCTCATCGCCAACGACCGGCCCGCCCGGAAGAAGGAGCACGTGCACCGGTTCCGGCGCTCGCACCGCGCGATCGACTCGACCGAGCACCGCGTGGTGGAAAGCACCTGAGCATTCCCGGCCCGCGGCGGGCACCACCCGGTCACCGCCGAGTCACACCGCCACCGCTCGGGGCCGGGAGTAGGGCATCATGGTCGCATGACCACGACGACGACGCCCGATACCGATGTCCGGCCCGACACCACCGACCAGACCAGTGACGATCGGCCGGAAGTCTTCCACTACGTGCGCAAGGACAAGATCACCGAGAGCGCGGTCACGGGGAACTACGTGGTCGCGCTCTGCGGGGAGGTCTTCCCGGTGACCAAGTCGCCGAAGCCGAACTCGCCGGTGTGCCCGAAGTGCAAGAAGGTCTTCGACGGGCTCCCGCCGGGGGACGACGACGAGTGACCGGAAGCCGGGCGCGGTGCGCCGCGTCCGTGCGCGCTGGTGCCGGGCCGCGGGCGGGCAGCCCGAGCGCGCTCGCGGTCGGCGCGGTCATCCGTCCGCGCCGCCGCGCCGCACCAGTCGCGGCGCCGACGCGTCCTGCTCGGGGCGGGGGCCGCCGTGGTCGGGCCCCGCGCAGTCGCCGCCGCGGGCAGCGCCGTGCTGCCCGGGCGGTTCCGACGCGTCGTCGCCCGGCCGCTCCTGCGGACCCGCGTCCGCCCCGTGCTCCCGCTCGGTTCCCTCCTCCTGCACCGCCTCGCCGTCCAGTCCGCTCCCGCTTCCCGGTGCGGTCCCGCTCTCCGGAACCGTCTCGTCCTGCCCGCTCCCGCTCTCCGGGGTGCGCCGCCAGGACTGGTAACCCTGCTCGGTGTGGATCCGCTGCGCGAGGCGCTTCATCTCCAGCCGCCGCCACCGCCGGCGTTCTCGCCGGGTCATCCGCGCCGGCCACATCTCCTGCAGCGCGTTGTTGAACTGGGCGCCGAGGATGATCGCGAACCCGAGGAAGAACGCGAACAGCAGGAACGCGATGGGCGCGGCCAGCGCGCCGTAGGTGTAGCCCGTGCTCGTCACCCACGCGATGTACAGCCGCAGTCCCGCGCTGGAGCACAGGAACACCAGCATCGCCAGCAGCGCGCCCGGCACGCCCCGGTGCCAGGGCAGTTTCCGCGGTAGCGCGACCTTGTACAGCGTGGCGAGCACGAGCACCAGCGCGATCCCGGTGGCCGGGTAGTACAGCAGCTGGATCAGCCACGCGATGTCGTCCTGCACCCGCCAGGGGAACAGCGTGGGCAGCAGGCCCGGACCGAGGGTGAGCACCGGCAGGCCGACGACGGCCGCCGCCAGCGACGCCAGGTAGAGCAGCAGCGTGAACACCCGCTGCCACAGCGCGTTGCGCACCAGCTCCTGGCGGTGCGCCAGGGTGATCGAGTCGACGAGCGAGGCCAGCGCGGACGATCCCGCGAACAGCGACAGCACGAACCCGAGCGAGACGATGCCGCCGCGCCCCTCGGTGAGGATGTCGAGCACGGTCGGGCCGATGATCTGCTCGACCACCTGCGGGCTGAACACGGTCCCCGACAGGCCGATGATCTCGCCCTGCACGTCGGTGACGAAGTCGTGGCCGAACCAGCCGCTGAGGAACCCGAGACTTCCCAGCAGCCCGAGCAGCAGCGGCGGCAGTGACAGCGCCTGCCAGAACGCCGCGGCGGCCGATTCGGAGAAGATGTTGTCCCACCACGCGTTCGACGCGGTGCGCGTGACGAGCCGCAACGGTCCCCGCCGCCGGGAGTGCGGCGGCCCCGGGGTGCGACTCTGCCGGGCAGAGCGACTCGGTTCAGTCATGGCAGTGTTCAGCATGGTCCATGGCGAGCTCGGGTGGGCAACGGCACGGGCCGTGTCGCCGTCGGGTGTGACCGGGGCGACGCGCGGCTCGGAGGTAGGCTGCACGGCGGCCCGCGCGCGGCGCGCGACGGTGCGGCGGTGTTGGTGGTGGCCGTGGGGGCTCCTCGCTTCCGGTGGGAAATGCGATGGCGAAAGGAGTGGCGAGCCAGCGTGTCCGAAACGCAGCAGGATCAGGAAGTCCGGTCCGTGCTCAGCGACCCGTCGCAGGTGTCGTCCCGGCCGCTGCGCGACTGGCAGCGGCGGGCCCTGACCCGGTACCTGGCGAAGCGGCCGCGCGACTTCCTGGCGGTGGCCACGCCCGGTGCGGGCAAGACCGCCTTCGGCCTGCGCGTGGCTTCCGAGCTGCTCGCCGACCGCACGATCGAGGCGGTCACCGTGGTGACCCCCACCGAGCACCTCAAGCACCAGTGGGCGATGGCCGCGGCGGGTGCGGGCATTCCCATCGACCCCGAGTTCCGCAACACCGACGGTGTGACCTCCGGCGACTACCGCGGGGTTGCGGTCACCTACGCCCAGGTGGCCACGCACCCCACCCTGCACCGCGTGCGCACCGAGCGGCGCAAGACGCTGGTGATCCTCGACGAGGTGCACCACGGCGGCGACGCCAAGTCGTGGGGCGACGCGATCCGCGAGGCGTTCACCCCCGCCGTGCGGCGCCTCGCGCTCACCGGCACGCCCTTCCGCAGCGACGACAACCCGATCCCGTTCGTCACCTACGAGCCCGACGGCGACGGGGCCGAGCGCAGCAAGGCCGACCACGTCTACGGCTATTCCGACGCCCTCAAGGACGGGGTCGTGCGGCCGGTGGTGTTCCTGGCCTACTCGGGCGAGGCCCGCTGGCGCACCAACGCGGGGGACGAGTTCACCGCGCGCCTGGGCGAACCGCTCACCGCGGAGCAGACCACCCGCGCCTGGCGCACCGCGCTGGACCCGTCGGGGGAGTGGATCCCGTCCGTGCTCAAGGCGGCGGACACGCGGCTGACGCAGCTGCGCAAGGACGGCATGTCCGATGCCGGGGGGCTGGTCGTCGCTTCCGACCACGAGCACGCGCGGGCCTACGCGCGCATGCTCAAGCAGCTCACCGGTCACGACCCGGTGCTGGTGCTCTCCGATGATCCGCGCGCCTCGGATCGCATCGCCCAGTTCGCGGAGTCCGACGAGCGCTGGATGGTCGCGGTGCGGATGGTCAGCGAGGGCGTCGACGTGCCGCGCCTGGCGGTGGGGGTGTACGCCACGAGCGCCTCGACACCGCTGTTCTTCGCCCAGGTCGTCGGCAGGTTCGTGCGGTCCCGGCGGCCGGGGGAGACCGCGAGCATCTTCCTGCCGAGCGTTCCGGTGCTGCTGGAGCTGGCCAGCCAGCTGGAGGCGGAGCGGGACCACGTGCTCGGCAAGCCGCACCGGGAGAAGGAGGGCTGGGACGACGAACTCGTCGCCGAGGCGAACCGGACCCGCGACGAACCGGGCGAGGAGGAGAAGACCTACACCGCGCTCGGAGCCGACGCGGAGCTGGACCAGGTCATCTACGACGGCTCCTCCTTCGGCACCGCGGCCTTCTCCACGACCGAGGAGGAGCAGGAGTACCTGGGGCTGCCGGGGTTGCTGGAGCCGGACCAGATGCGCGCCCTGCTGCGCAAGCGCCAGCAGGAGCAGTTGCAGGAGGTGGGGCAGCGCGAGCAGCAGGCCAGGGCCGAGGAGCAGCGCCAGCAGGAGCAGCAGCGGGAAGAGCAGAAGCAGCAGCGCCCGCAGGGCGTGCAGGAGCGGCAGCGGACCCTGCGCAAGGAGCTCAACACGCTCGTGTCACTGCACCACCAGCGCACCAAGAAGCCGCACGGGGCGATCTACAACGAGCTGCAGCGCGTCTGCGGCGGTCCGCCCACGGCGATGGCCACGGTGGAGCAGCTGGAGGAGCGCATCGCCACGCTGCGGTCCTGGTGAGCCCGCTTCCGGTGAGCTCACCGGGGGAGCCCGCCGGGCCTGCCGGCGCGCCCGCGTGCTGGCCCAGCCGGCGGAGCCGCTCGGCGGAGCCGCGAAGGACGGGCCCGCGACGTGCACGTGCCCCGCGGGAGCGGATCCCGCGGGGCACGTGCCACTCGGCCGGTCGTTCGTCGGTGTCAGACCGCGCGCTCGTCCTGGGCGATGTCGGCCTCGGCCTGGCGCAGCCCGTCCTCGTACTCACGGGCGTGGTGGCCGCAGAACAGCAGCTCACCACCGGAGGGCAGCACGGCGCGGAGCTTGGCAGCGGCGCCGCAGCGGTCGCAGCGGTCGGCGGCGGTCAGCTCGGGGCGGGTGAGCGTTTGGGTCATCGTGGTCTCCCTCCGTCCCGGCGTCGGGGGCTCCGACGCCTCGATTGCTACGACCACCGGTGGCCCGCTGGCTGCCGGGTCGGTGTCGTCGGTGTCCACTCTTGCAGACGCACAGCCGCGCGTCAGTCTTCCCGAACGGGGACGCGACGGTCGTCACGTCGTGCGTTCGACCCGGTAGAACTGATTACACAGCGCGGTCGCGTCCCGGGCGATTTTCGCGAAGTGTCGCCTGACCAGGGATTTCGCGGTTCCGGTCGCGTGACCGCGACGCGCGGGATGTTCGGCCGAAGGGGACGAAAGGTGCGAATCGCCACAGCGCGGCTGGCGCGCCGTTCCGCTGCGGGCGAACACCGCCGACCGCCCGCGCCCACCACGCGGGACGCGGCGGGACGGGTGCCGGGGTGTCGCCGAGCGAGGCCGGAACCTCCCGTCGCGGGGGGAGGCGCGGCGGTGCAGGAGGCGCGCACGGCGGCGGGGCGCTGCCGAGCGCGCCCGGAGGCGCGGGTGCGGCGGGGAGAGCACGCAGCGGAGCCGCCGCCCCGGCCGGGGCGGCGGCTCCGCGAGAAGTGCTGCGCGCTGCGTTCGCGCCTCAGTCCAGGTAGTCGCGCAGGACCTGGGACCTCGACGGGTGCCGCAGCTTCGACATCGTCTTGGACTCGATCTGCCGGATGCGCTCCCGCGTCACGCCGTAGACCTGCCCGATCTCGTCCAGCGTGCGCGGCTGGCCGTCGGTCAGCCCGAAGCGGAGGCGCACCACGCCGGCTTCGCGCTCGGACAGGGTCTGCAGCACCGACTGCAGCTGGTCCTGCAGGAGGGTGAAGGAGACCGCGTCCACCGCCACGACGGCCTCGGAGTCTTCGATGAAGTCGCCGAGCTGGCTGTCGCCCTCGTCGCCGATGGTCTGGTCCAGCGAGATGGGCTCCCGGGCGTACTGCTGGATCTCCAGCACCTTCTCCGGGCTGATGTCCATCTCCTTGGCGAGCTCCTCCGGAGTGGGCTCGCGGCCCAGGTCCTGCAGCAGCTCGCGCTGGATGCGGCCGAGCTTGTTGATGACCTCCACCATGTGCACCGGGATGCGGATGGTGCGGGCCTGGTCGGCCATGGCGCGGGTGATGGCCTGCCGGATCCACCAGGTGGCGTAGGTGGAGAACTTGTAGCCCTTGGTGTAGTCGAACTTCTCCACCGCGCGGATCAGGCCGAGGTTGCCCTCCTGGATCAGGTCCAGGAACGCCATGCCGCGGCCGGTGTAGCGCTTGGCCAGGCTCACCACGAGGCGGAGGTTGGCCTCCAGCAGGTGGTTCTTCGCGCGCTCGCCGTCCCGGACGATCCACCGCAGGTCGCGGCGGAACTGCGTGGCCAGCTGCTCGCCGCTCTCCTGCGCCTGGCGGAGCCGCTCGGCGCCGTAGAGGCCGGCCTCGATGCGCTTGGCGAGCTCGACCTCCTCCTCGGCGTTGAGCAGGGCCACCTTGCCGATCTGCTTGAGGTACGCCCGCACCGAGTCGGCGGAGGCCGTCAGCTCGGCGTCCTTGCGCGCCTGGCGGAGGGCCTCCGACTCCTCCTCGTCCCAGACGAAGTCGGCGTCCTTGGTCTCGCCTTCCTCGTCCTCTTCCGGGACCGGTTCTTCGGGGATCTCCACGTCCGGCACTTCGTCGGCCAAGTCGCCCACGTCCGGTGACGTCAGGTCGGCCTCGATCGGCTCGTCGATGCCGAGGCCGTCACCGTTGGCGTCGGTGTCCTGGGCGGACTTCTGCGTCGACTTCGCGCCCTTCTGGGACGTCGACTTGCCGGAGGTGCTCTTGCGGCCCGAAGACGACTTCGCGCTGCTCGAACTCTTCGTCGTGCTCTTCCGCGTCGACGACTTCTTCGACCCTTCCGCACCGGTCTCCGCCGTGGTGGCGGTTCCGGAAGGGGCCGATTCTGCGTGAGCCGACTCAGCTGGGGCGCCGCCTTCGGTTTGTTCGGCGGAGCCGGAGCGTCGGGTTGCGGTTTCTGCGGCTGCCACGTACGCCCTTTCGCGACGGTCGATCGGGGCTGGCCTGAGGGCGCGTCACCTCGGCCGCCAAGGTCGGGGACTCCAGGTCCGCCCGGCCCGTGTCACCCACGGAGAACCGCATCGGGTTTTTCCTGGTCGGGAAAGCGATGCGGCCCTCGGCGGAGAACATCGGTCCAAGCGATCCGTGTTCCATTGTAACGACATCGCGTGAGCGTCGTTCCGCCGCGAGGCGGAGCGCGTCGCGATCGCCGTGCACGACACCGCGCACAACGCCTCGTGCCCTGCGGTCATTCCGCCGCGGACCGATTCGGCCGGGAACCGGTGTCGATCTTGCCGGCCCGCCGGGTCTCAGGTCCCCGCCACGGCCGCGGTCGCGGCACCGATGATGCCCGCGTCGTTGCGCAGCCCCGCGGCCACGACCGGCGTGCGGTTCTGCAGCAGCGGCACCCACTTGTGCGCCTTCTTGCTCACGCCGCCGCCGGCGACGATGAGGTCCGGCCACACGAACCGCTCCAGGCTCTGCAGGTAGCGGTCCACGTGCGGGGCCCACTCCTGGTAGCTGAGGTCGAGGTTCTCCTTCACGGAGGCGGCGGCGACGTCCTCGGCGTCCTCGCCGTCCAGCTCGGTGTGCCCGAACTCGGTGTTGGGGATCAGGTGCCCGTCCATGAACAGGGCGCTGCCGATGCCGGTTCCGAACGTCAGCACGAGCACGAGCCCGCGGTGTCCCGCGGCGGCGCCGGAGCGCATCTCCGCCATGCCGGCGGCGTCGGCGTCGTTGAGGACGACGACGTCCTCGCGGGGCTTGTCGAGGCGCTCGGCGAACAGCCCCTGCGCGTCCGTGCCGATCCAGGCCTGGTCGACGTTGGCCGCGGTGAGGGCGGTGCCCTCCTTGACCACGCAGGGCAGGGTGATGCCGATCCGATCCTGCCAGCCGAACTTGTCGACGATCTCCGCGACCGCGTCCGCGACGGCCTCCGGAGTCGACGGCTGGGGCGTGGGGACGCGCATGCGCTCCTCGGCGAGCTCTCCCCCGTCGATGTCCACTGGGCACCCCTTGATGCCCGACCCGCCGATGTCGACGCCGAAACCGCGAGCAGTGCCCATGGCCGATCCTTTCCAATTCGATTCAGACAGAGCTGTGCAGACTTTAACCGCCCTGTGGTGCGATGTGTACGTGGGATTGCCGAACGAGAGCGACGTGGAAGCATTGCGCACCGCAGCGGTCCGGATCGCCCGGGAAGCGGGGGACTTGGCGCGCGCGGTGCGGGAGGAGGCCGTTTCCGATGGTGCCGTGGACACCAAGAGCACCGAAACCGATGTCGTCACCGCAGGTGACCGCGCGGTGGAGCGGCTCGTGCGGGAGCGCGTGGGGGAGCTGCGCCCCGGCGAGTCGGTGCTCGGCGAGGAGGAGGGGGGCGAGCGCTCCCTCGACGGACTGCGCTGGGTGGTCGACCCGATCGACGGCACGGTGAACTACCTGTACGGCTACCCGTGGTACGCGGTCTCGCTGGCGGCCCAGCAGGACGGCGTCTCGGTGGCGGGAGCCGTGGTGGAACCCGTCAGCGGCCGGGTCTGGAGCGCCGGGCTCGGGCAGGGCGCGTTCCTGGACGACCGACCGCTGCGGGCCGCCGCGACCGAACGGCTCGACCTGGCGCTGGTGGGCACCGGTTTCGCCTACGTGCAGCAGCGCCGTTCCGCCCAGGCCGGGGTGGTCGGCCGCCTGCTGCCGCAGGTGCGCGACATCCGTCGCAACGGGGCGGCCTCGCTCGACCTGTGCGCCGTCGCGGCGGGGTGGGTGGACGCCTACTACGAGGTCGGGCTGAACCGGTGGGACTGGGCGGCGGGCGCGCTCATCGCCGCCGAGGCGGGCGCGCAGGTGCGCCTGCCCGGTCAGGACCGGGACGACGGGCTCGGCCCGGAGGCGGTCGTGTGCGCCTGCCCGGGTATCGCCGGGCAACTGACCGACGCGCTCGTGCGCCTCGACGCGGCGCGGGTGTGACCGCTGCGCGCCCGCTCGCGCTCCTGGCGGGGCGGGCGGGCCCGCGCAGCAGCTCCTGCGCGGCTCGACCGCGCTGCCCGGGGCCGCGGGCGCGGTGCTGCGCAGCGCGGCGGGCCGCTCAGCAGTGCACGTCGCGCGCCTTCTCGAGCAGTTCGGGGTCGATGCGGGGCGGGTCGCCGCCGTGCTCGCTCGGCACCCAGTTCTGCAGCTCCTGCAGGACCTGCTTGCCCTGCTGGGTCGTCTGCACCTCGTCGAACTCCGAGCCCAGGGCGAGGTCGACGCGTCCGTCGGGCCGCTCGGTGCGCACCAGCTGGGCGCAGGGCACGATCAGGCTCAACGTGCGGGCGGCCCGCTCCCCGTCCGCGCCGTAGCGGATCTGCCCGTGGCACGTGAGGTCGTACTCCGGGTAGACGGGGTCGTCATCGGGCTGGCCCCACGTGTCGAAACCGAGCGTGGTGAGCTGGTCGGTGACCAGCGAGGCCTGCTGGCTCTCCCCGTTGCCGTTGAGCACGCGGATCTGGGCCTGCCCCGGTGGCAGCGGGGCGGTGCGGTCGAGGGCCTCCCGCGGCATCATCGTGCCGAGCCCCGGGGCCTGCTGCGCCTCGCCCGCTACCGCGTCGTGCGCGAGTTCGCCGGTCCGCACCCCGCCCCCGGCCTGCTGGGCGGACGGGGAGGTGCCGGACGGACCGGGGGGATTGCACTGCGTGGCCTGCTCGACGTTCTCCACCGATTCGAACACCCTGGTCCACACGAACCCGGCCAGCACCGCGAGCACGGCGAGCAGCACCAGTCCGGGCAGTGGACGGCGGCGCCGGTAGCGGGGGCCGCGCTGACCCCATTTCGAGCTCACGGCAGACACGTCCCGCCCCTCCCTGTCGCCTGGCAACCCGTCAGCGGATGCGCCATCCGCACGTCTCAGCCTAGGTGGTCGGAGGCGTGCGTGCGGAGTGGGCGAGCGAGTCGTGGCCGGACCGATGCCGAGGTGTCGCCGGCGCGCGAGCGCGGCGTCGGAAGTTCGCGCGCCTCGTCGGAATCATCGGTGCCCGGCGTGCGTTCACCTGGGGACAACGTCCCGTTCGGCAGCGGTCGACGGGAAGTGGGCACGATCACGGACGTGACATGCGCCCTCCGGCGTGTCGCGACCGGGCCCGGAGGGCGCGGTGAGATCCCGCGCGGCGCGCAGCTCAGTGCACCGGCGCTGGCATCACACGCTTCGGTGACCAGCCACGTGCCCGGGAGGTCGATGAGCTACCCTCGCCGCGCCTGGAGGGGCGTGCCGCCTGGGAACACGTTGGTCCGGGACGTCCGACGCTGGTGCCGGAGAGACCACGATCACGCGATCGCCGGGCACAAATTCGGACTCCGGAACGTTGACCGGCGGCACACCATTGCAATCTTCACTGAACGCAGGGGTGAATCACGATGGCGACCGACTACGACGCTCCGCGCCGCGAGTCCGACGACCTCGCAGAGGACTCGTTGGAGGAACTCAAGGGGCGGCGCAACGATGCGCAATCCGGCGTCGTTGACGAGGACGAGGGCGCGATCGCGGAGAACTTCGAACTGCCGGGTGCGGATCTCTCCGGTGAGGAGATGACCGTCAAGGTCCTGCCGAAGCAGGCCGATGAGTTCACGTGCACGCGCTGCTTCCTCGTGCACCACCGCAGTCGACTGGCGGAGGAGCGCAACGGGCAGCTCGTCTGCCGGGATTGCGCCGCCTGATCGTTCGTCGCGGCCCTGAGCGGATTCAGGTGCAGCGGGGAATGGTTGTGCGGGGACGCGCCGGATACGACCACCGCGGGCGCGGATGGCGCCCGCCTCGGACTGGGCACACGTGGCGAACGTGTGCCCAGTCGTGCGTCGGGCCCCGGTCGTGCGTCGGGCCCGGTCGTGCACCGCGAGCCGGGCGTGCGTCGGGAGGTCACCTGCGCGCGGAGGCCGCGCGGACGGCTTCGGCGAGCTGCTCGGGGCGGCGCGTGCTGATGACCCAGTACGGGGTCGGGTCCTCGGGGTCGTCCAGCCACACGCGGACCATCGTGCGCACCCAGGGGCGGTGCACGACGAAGGCGGCCGGGTCGAGATCGGGTCCGAGCGAGCGGCGCTTCTCCGCGGGCGGGACGGGTTCCACGTCTTCGACGTAGCGCAGCGGCAGGTGCGCGTCGCCGACCCGGAGCTCCCCGTCGCGCAGCGCGACCCGCGTGCGGCCGAGCCACAGCAGGAGGCCCGCGGCGCAGGGCACGAGGACGAGGTAGGGCAGCCAGGCGCGCACGCCCGGGTAGCCCATGTGCACTTCCGCGGCCAGCAGCACAGCCATGAGCAGCGGCAGCGGCCACGTCCACCAGGAGGCGTACAGGCGTTCGCTGTAGGAGGTGCGCGCCACGGGCTCGTTACTCGATGTCACTGTCTGTCCCTGATCGGGTGAGTCCGCGATGGGGGGACCTGCGTCTGCGCTTTCCGGCACGTGTTCAGGGTAGTCTCGCCGACCGTGTTCGATGTGAAGGTCCTGCTGACGAGACTCGACCCCGACGTCCCTGCACCGAGCTATGCTCGACCCGGTGATGCGGGCGCCGACCTGACCACCACGCGGGACGTGGTGCTGCAGCCGGGGGAGCGCGCCGTGGTCGGCACCGGCGTCGCGCTGGCCCTGCCGGAAGGGTACGCGGGTTTCGTGCACCCCCGCTCCGGACTGGCCGCGCGCGCTGGTTTGGGAATCGTCAACGCGCCTGGCACGGTGGATGCCGGTTACCGCGGTGAGGTGCAGGTGTGCTTGATCAACCACGACCCCGCGGAACCGATCACGATCGCGCGCGGTGAACGCATCGCACAACTGGTGGTGCAACGGGTCGAGCACGCCGTGTTCGAGGAAGTCGCCGAGTTGCCGGAGTCGCAGCGCGGAGCTGGCGGCTACGGTTCGACCGGCGGGCACGCGGCGCTGGCGGCGTCCGGAGGGGAAGCCGAGGCGCGGCACAGGACGGAGGTCTGAGATGTTCGGTTTTGGCCGTCGACGTCAGCAGGACGACGAGGCCGCGGCGGAGGCCGGTGCGCCGGCGGAGGACTCGGAGGAGCTCGCCGAGGGCGGGCCCTTCGACGTCGAGGAGGCCCCGGAGGACGACGTCGAGCGGCTGGACCTCGGGTCGGTGCGCCTGCCCGTGCCGGAGGGCGGCCAGCTCCAGGTCGAGGTCGATCCGGCCGGTCCGGTGCGCGCGGTGCACATGCTCACCCCGGCGGGGCGGCTGACCGTCAGCGCCTTCGCCGCGCCGCGCAGCGGCGGGCTCTGGCCGGACGTGAGCTCCGAGCTCGCCGACCAGTTGCGCTCCGACGGGGCGACGGTGCGCACCGAGCGCGGCGACTGGGGACTGGAGCTCTCCGCCGACACGCCGAAGGCGACCCTGCGGTTCGTCGGGGTCGACGGTCCGCGCTGGCTGGTGCGGGGGGTCGCGGCAGGTCCGGCCGAGCAGGCCGACGAGTGCACCAAGCAGCTCTACGCGGTGCTCGACGACACCGTCGTCGTGCGGGGCGAGGACCCGCTCCCGGTGCGCACGCCGCTGCCCATCGAGCTGCCGGAGTCGATCCGGCAGCACATCGAGCAGGCGCAGGACCAGTCCCAGCAGCCGGGGCAGCAAGCTCCCACCGCCGCGGGCGGCCCCGCGGCGCCGCAGGGCTGAGACTCCGCGGGAGCGACGGCGGGCGACCGGGTCGCCGTCCGCCGCCGGGCACTCCCACGCCCGGCCGCACGTGGTCGCCCGGTTCCGGGGACCCCGCAGCGACAGCACTGGAGCCCCGCCCACCCGCTGCGCCAGCCGCTCCGCGGACTCCCTGAGGGGCCGCGCGGATTGGCGGGCCATGTGCTCGACCGCACCGGCCCGTCAGGCGGGCGGCGCAGCCGCTTCATCGCCACGTGCGCAGAGCGCCCCGCCGCGGGAGGTTCCTCCCAGCTACCCCCATCCACCCGCTCTCAACAGCCAATCCGCGGACTCCCTAAAGTGCGGGTCGTGCCGACGGTGACGGAGTGGTGGGTGTACCTCGGGGCGGTGGTGCTGATCGCCGTCGCGCCCGGACCGGGACTGCTGTACGTGCTCGCGCGCAGCGTGCGCGGCGGGCGCCGCGAGGGGATCCGCTCGGCGCTGGGCAACGGCTGCGGGGCTTCGGTGCACGTGGTCGCCGCCGCGCTCGGCCTCTCCGCGGTGCTGGCCACCTCGGCCGTGGCGTTCACCCTCGTGAAGTTCGCGGGCGCGGCCTACCTCGTCTGGCTCGGTGCGCGGGCGCTGTGGGAGTTGCGCCGCTCGGGCGCGCAACCGCAGCTGGCGGGGCAGCGGGCGGACCGTTCGGCCGTGCTGCAGGGCTTCGTCGTCGAGGTGCTCAACCCGAAGACGGCGATGTTCTTCCTCGCGTTCATCCCGCAGTTCGTCCACTCCGAGCGCGGTTCGACGGTGCTGGCGTTCTTCGCGCTGGGCGCGGTGTTCGTGGTGTGCGCTTCGCTCGCCGACGTCGTGCTGGCGCTGGTCGCGGGACCGGTGGCGGGGTGGATCGCGCGCCACCCGCGCTGGTGGCGGCGGCAGCAGGTGGCCAGCGGCCTCACCCTGATCGGACTGGGCGGGGCGCTCGCGGTGACCCAGCGCGCCGTGGCGTGAGCGCGGCCGCACCGGCGGCGCCGCGCGCCGGCCGCCGCGGCGCGTGATCGCGGGACCGCCCGCCCCCCCTCGGCCGGGTGATCGACGTGCTCGGGCCGCTCGGGGGTGCGGCTACCCCTCGTGGGCCGTTTACGCTGGGGAGCACGAGCTCTGCGGAGACCCGGGCTCGTGGCAGGACACCGCAGTGGCCGGTGCTGATCCTCCGCGCGAGGCGGCGCAGGCCGGACACGTTCCGCCGGAGGGCAACGACGTGGAATCAGAGCACCCGCACGCGGCGCACGAGCCGGAGGACGGCAGCGGTCCCGCCGCGCGCTCGTCCGCGGCGCAGAGCGGTGCCGGATCCGAGCGGCGCGATCCGGAGCAGACCCTGCTCGAGCAGATGGGCGGCGTGTCCGGGCTCGCCTACTCGGCCGTGCCCATCGTCGCGTTCGTGGGGATCAACTCGATCGCCGGGCTGATGCCGGCGATCTGGGGCGCGATCGGCATCGCGGTGCTCATCGCCGTGGTCCGCCTGGTCCGCCGGGAACCGGTGCAGCCGGCGATCTCCGGTGTGCTGGGTGTGGCCGTGTGCTCGTTCATCGCCTACCGCTCGGGCGATGCCAAGGGCTTCTTCCTCCTCGGGATCTGGACGAGCCTCATCTACGGCGCGGTGTTCCTCGCCTCGGTGGTGGTGCGGTGGCCGCTGGTCGGTGTTGCGTGGTCGCTGCTCAACGGCCAGCGCAACACCTGGCGGCACCACCGATCGGCGATGCGCGGCTACGACATCGCCACGCTGGCCTGGACCGCCGTGTTCGCCGCGAAGTACGTCGTGCAGGAGTGGCTCTACGACACCGGCCAGACCGGGTGGCTCGCGTTCGCCCGGATCGCGATGGGCTACCCGCTCACCGGCCTGGCCCTGATCGTGACGGTGTGGGCGATCCGCCGCGCGGGCAAGGAGCTGGAGGCCGCCTCCGGCGCCGCGGGGGGCAGCCCGGTGAGCGGCCCAGCGCGCTGACTGCCGCTCGCCGGTGGGGCGGGCCGGTGTGCTGCGCGCTCCGCCGGGGCCGGCCCGTACGCTGGACGCAGCCCGCGGCGGAACCCGCGGCGAAGCTCCGCGGCGCCGGGTCCGCTCGGCGCGCGGGCGGTACCGGCCGCGCCACGCGCACGCCTGCGCGACGCCCCGGTGCCGCAGCCGCGTCCCGATCCGGAATCCACCGGGGAGAGGCGTGCGGGCTGGTGATCTGGCCGGGCAGCGCGGCGCTGCGCGGCATGCGGCGAGTGGAGGAACAGCAGGTTGAGCGAACGAGTGGCAGCGGACCGCACCCGGCCGAACTGGACCGGTCAGCGGTTCGTCGTGGACGTGGGGCAGGTGGCCCACGGCGGGCACTGCGTCGCCCGGCACGAGGGGCGCGTGGTGTTCGTGCGCCACACCCTGCCCGGGGAGACCGTCCTCGTGGAGGTGACCGAGGACCACGGCGGTTCCTTCTGCCGCGCCGACGCCGTCGAGGTGCACGCCGCCGCCGCGGGGAGGGTGACGCCCCCCTGCCCGTTGGCCGACATCTCCCGCGGGCAGGACCGCTGCGGTGGTTGCGACTGGCAGCACGCCGCGCCGGACACCCAGCGCGAGCTGAAGGCCGTCGTCGTCCGCGAGCAGCTCGAACGCATCGCCGGGCTGGACTGGCCGGTGGAGGTCCAGCAGCTGCCCGGGGGGCCGCTGCGGTGGCGCAACCGCACACGGCTGGCGGTCGACCAGGCGGGCAACGCCGGCTTCCGGGCGCACCGCAGCCACCGCATCATCCCGATCGAGGACTGCCCGATCACCACCGAGGACGCCGTGTCCGCGGTGACGAGCCGCCGCTGGCGCCCGGGTGCCGAGCTGGGCGTGACGCGGGACGGGACCGGGGAGGTGCACGTGAGCGCGACCGACAGCAAGCCCCGGCGGCAGCGCGGTCGGCGCGCGGACCCCGTCGTTCGCCAGGTGCGCGGCAGCGGCATCGCCCGCGAGTACGCCGAGGGGCGCACGTTCCACGTGCAGGCCGATGGCTTCTGGCAGGTGCACGTCTCCGCGGCCGAGACGTTCGCGGCCACCGTGCGCCGGTTCGCCCGGGTCTCGCCCGGGGCGACCGCCTGGGACCTCTACGGCGGAGCGGGCCTGTTCACCGCCGGGCTCGCCGAGCAGGCCGGGTCGGACGGGCAGGTGCTGCTGGTCGAGTCGTCCCGGCGGGCCGTGGCGGACGCGACGGCCAACCTGGCCGATCTGCCGCAGGTGGGGTGCCGCACCGGCACGGTCGAGCGCGTGCTGCGCGACGAGGACCTCCCCGAGCCCGAGGTGGTCGTGCTCGATCCCCCGCGCAAGGGCGCGGGCAAGGACGTCGTCACCGCGGTCGCGGCGCGCGGACCCGCGCGGGTGGTGCACGTCGCGTGCGATCCGGCGGCGCTGGCGCGCGATGTGAGCCTGTTCGCCGAGCACGGCTACCGGCTGGCCGAGCTGGAGGTCTTCGACGCCTTCCCCATGACTCACCACATCGAGTGCATCGCGTTGCTGCAGCGCTGACCTGCGGCGAACCGGTGCGGCGCAGTGCCGCCGGCCGGTCGCGCGCGGCATCCCAGTGCGTTGCCCCGGTGGTCGCCGCACCATGGCGGCAGTCCACACACGGCGGATCCGAGAACTCCCGGACCGTCCGTAGACTGGGCTCCGCCGAGAGCCGGAGGGGGACTGCGAGGACCGGCTGCCCGGCGCGCGGAAGACGGTCCGCGCAGCAGGACGAACCCCGACCCGGTACGACCCGGAACGAGACAAGCGAGGTGGCGCGGTGACACTGCTGGGGTCCGTACACAGTCCGGCTGATCTCAAGAAACTTCAGCAGGACGAACTGGCGCAGCTGGTGGACGAGATCCGCTCGTTCCTGATCGAGAAGGTGTCGCGCACCGGAGGGCACCTCGGTCCGAACCTCGGCGCGATCGAGCTGACGCTGGCCGTGCACCGCGTGTTCGAGTCGCCCAGCGACCGCGTCGTGTTCGACACCGGGCACCAGTCGTACGTGCACAAGATGCTGACCGGCCGGCAGGAGGGCTTCGACCGCCTGCGCAAGCGGGGAGGCCTGGCGGGCTACCCGGAGCGCGCGGAGAGCGAGCACGACTTCGTGCAGAACAGCCACGCCTCCACCGCGCTGTCCTACGCCGACGGGCTCGCCCGCGCGATCCAGCTCAACGGCGAGCAGCAGCACGTGTGCGCGATCGTCGGCGACGGCGCGCTGACCGGCGGCATGTGCTGGGAGGCGCTGAACAACATCGCCGCCGACCCGGAACGCCCGGTCGTGATCATCGTCAACGACAACGGCCGCTCCTACGCGCCGACGATCGGCGGTCTGGCCGAGCACCTGGCCGCGCTGCGGCTGAACCCCAGCTACGAGCGGGCGCTGCAGAGCGGGCGCCGCACGCTGCGCAACCTCCCGGTGGTGGGCCGGTCGCTGTACACCGGGCTGCACGCGGCCAAGAGCGGGTTGAAGGACGCCCTCAGCCCGCAGGTGATGTTCTCCGACCTGGGCATCAAGTACCTCGGCCCGGTTGACGGCCACGACCTGCGGGCGCTGGAGCACGCCCTGGGCATGGCCCGCTCGTACGGCGGGCCGGTGATCGTGCACGCGGTCACGCGCAAGGGCAACGGCTTCGCCCCGGCCGAGAACGACGAGGCCGAGCAGATGCACCAGGTCAAGACGATCAACCCGGAGACCGGTGCGCCGACGAAGCCCGCGGGCACCTCCTGGACGGACGTGTACTCGGACGAGCTCGTGCGCCTCGGCGGGCAGCGCACGGACCTGGTCGCGATGACCGCGGCGATGCTCGGCCCGACGGGGCTGACGAAGTTCCAGGACGCCTACCCGGACCGCTGCATCGACGTGGGCATCGCCGAGCAGCACGCGATGACCTCGGCGGCGGGCCTGGCCATGGGCGGCATGCACCCGGTGTTCGCCGTCTACTCCACGTTCCTCAACCGCGCTTTCGACCAGCTGCTGCTGGACGTGGCCCTGCACCGGCAGCCGGTGACGATCACCCTCGACCGCTCCGGTATCACCGGGGACGACGGGCCCAGCCACAACGGCATGTGGGACCTGTCGATCCTCGGGATCGTGCCCGGGTTGCGCGTGGCGGCGCCGCGGGACGCGGGGAGGCTGCGCGAGGAGCTCGGCGAAGCCGTGGAGGTCGACGACGGCCCGACCGTGCTGCGGTTCCCCAAGGGACCGGTCATCGACGAGGTCCCGGCGCTCGAGCGGGTCGGCGGCGTCGACGTGCTGCACCGCGACGACGACGGCGACCGGCGGGACGTGCTGCTCGTGGCGGTCGGGGCCTTCGGCGGGCTCGCCGCGGCGGCCGCCTCCCGGCTGGCCGCGCAGGGCATCGGCGTGACCGTGGTCGACCCGCGGTGGATCTACCCGGTGCCGCAGGCGCTCGTCGAGCAGGCCGCGCGGCACCACCTCGTGGTCAGCCTCGAGGACAGCGGCCGGCACGGCGGGTTCGGCTCGGCGCTGGCGACGGCCCTGCGCGACGCCGACCTCGAGGTGCCGATGCGGGATCTCGCCGTGCCCAGCGCGTTCCCGCAGCTGGGCTCCCGCGACGAGGTGCTGGCGGACTTCGGCCTGACCGAGCAGGACGTGGCGCGGCGCATCACCGAGTGGGTGGCCGACCGGGTGGAGGCCCAGGACGAGGTGACGCTGCCGGTGGCCGTGGAGGGCGAGCAGTCGGGCACGGCCGCGGGCTGACCGGCGTCCCGCACGTCCCGCCCGCACGTCCCGCCCGCACGTCCCGGCCGCACGTCCCGGCAGCCGGTCCTCCGGGCTGCCGGGGCCAGCGGGCGGTCGCCCGGGGAAGCACCACCGGCGCCCTCGTGGATGCGCTCCGCTACGTCCCCGGCACCGGCGCCGAGCGGCGTGCGCTGCCGAAGATCAGCCAGCACGGTGGACCGACGCCTGACCCGCCCGCGCACGCGGCCCACCACCCGATCCAGTTCCAGGGCTGGTTCTCAGGGGCGCAGTGCGGCGACGTCCACCGCGACCGGCACCGGTGCCGCGGTGAGCGGAACCGGGCCGTCGCCGCGGCTCGCGGTGTCCGCGGCCCGGTACCGCCCGCCGTCCAGCCGGTAGGTGGTGAGTTCGGTGACTCCGCCCGAGTCCTGCGTCAGGCTCCAGAAGTACGGAATCCCGGCGCTTTCGCAGGTGGTGAACTTGTCGCGTTGTTCGCTCGCCGTGTTCGCCGGTGACCAGATCTCGCCGAAGACCAGCACCGCGCGGGGAGCGAACGACGGACCGATCGGCCGCGTGTTCAGCACGGCCAGGTCGGGGACGAGCGCGGTCCGCCCCGGCACCGCGAACTCGACGCCGATACCGCCCACCGGGTGCAGATCGCTGTGCTGCGCTGCGCGGAACGCGGTTTTGCACGCGTGCACCAGCTCGTCCGCGGCCCACTGGTGCTGACCCGTCGGTGGTGGTGTCACGAGCCAGTACCCCTCGATCAGCTCCAGGCGCGAGCCGTCCTCCCTGGCGGCCAGCGCGTGCCAGTCGGCGATGGTGAACGGTCCCAGCTCGTGCTGGATCAGTGCGGTCACCGGGCATCACCTCGTTCCTTCACCGAACAGAATGCCAGAAGTCCGATCGGGCGCTGGTGCTGCGCAGCTCGTCGGTCTGTCCGGGGCGGCCGACGTCCACCGCGACCGGCACCGGTGCTGCGGTGAGCGGAACCGGGCCGTCGCCGCGCTCGCGGTGTCCGCGACCCGGTACCGTTCGCTCAATCGGGTTCGGCCGACTCCTCGGCGGCGGTCCCGCCGTCCGCCTCCGACTTGGATGGCCGGCCCCGCCGGCGCATCGCCCCGGTTCCCGCGGGCAGGCGTCCCGCATCGCTCAACGCCTTGCGCAGCAGGAACTCGATCTGGGCGTTGGTGCTGCGCAGCTCGTCGGCCGCCCAGCGGGCCAGCGCGTCGTGGACGGCCGGGTCCAACCGCAGCAGGACCTTCTTCCGCTCGGAGGCCACGGTCACCCGGTGTAGAGCGAGCCGGTGTTCACGACCGGTTGGGTGTCGTGGTCGCCGACGAGCACCACGAGCATGTTGCTGATCATCGCGGCCTTGCGCTCCTCGTCCAGTTCGACGACCCCGTCGCGGGTGAGGCGGGTCAGCGCCGAGTCCACCATGTCGACGGCGCCCTCGACGATGCGCTGCCGCGCCGCCACCACGGCATCGGCCTGCTGCCGGCGCAGCATCGCCGAGGCGATCTCCGGGGCGTAGGCGAGGTGGGTGATGCGGGATTCGATGATGCGCACGCCCGCCTGCTCCACGCGTTCGGCCACCTCGCCCGACAGGCGGGAGGTGATCTCGTCGGCGTTGTCCCGCAGGGACAGCCGGTCGCGGCCCTGCGCGTCGTAGGGGTAGCTGTTGGCGATGTGCCGCACGGCCGTTTCGGTCTGGGTGCCGACGAACTCCTCGAAGTCGTCCACGTCGAACATCGCCTGCGCGGTGTCGGCGACCTTCCACACGACGACGGCGGCGATCTCGATCGGGTTGCCGTCCGCGTCGTTGACCTTGCTGGTGCCGGTCTCGTGGTTGCGCACGCGGGTGGAGATCTTCGTCCGCGTGGTCAGCGGGTTGACCCATTGCAGGCCGTCGGTGCGCAGCGTGCCGACGTAGCGGCCGAGCAGCTGCAGCACGCGCGCCTCGCCCGGTGCGACAGCGGTCAGCCCGGCGAGCAGGACCACTCCCAGCACGAGGGCGGCGCTGGCGGCCACGAGCAGGACGACGCCCGCGGCGGAGCCGCCGGACGCGGCGAGGCTCAGGCCGCCGAGCACGTACATCGCGGCCGCGGCGACCACGAGCAGCAGCACGGCGCCGAGCACGCCCCACCCGCCCATCGCGCGGGTGCGGCGCTCGTGGCTCGGGGGCCCGGCCTCGCCCGTGGTGCCGGCCTCGCCTGTGACCCCGGCCTCGCCCGTGGTGCCGGTCCCGGTTCCGGTTTCAGTCCCGGTCGTCATGTTCGCTCCGTTCTGCCGCGTGCCGGCCCCGCGGGTGCGGGCTGCGCTCCGCCGGGAGCACGCCGCGCTGTCCGATCTCGGGAGGTCCCTCCCGAGCAACCACCCCAAGGATAGCGCAGTGATATCACTTTTCGGGAGGAGGTGCGAGCATCCGAACCGGATGCGCGTCGCGCGCGGCCCCGGGCCGCACCACCGGGCCGAACGGCACCGGTCCGCGAACGACACCGGGCCGGGGCGCCGCGCCGCCCCGGCCCGGTGCTCAGCGCAGTGCGGTCACCGCGGCACGGACGCCTCCCCCGGGCTGAGGAACCGCCTGCCGGTGACGGCCTCGGCGATGCCCGAGCGGTCCAGGTAGGGCGTGATGCCGCCCAGCCAGAACGGCCAGCCGGCGCCGAGCAGCATGCACAGGTCGAGGTCCTGGGGCCCGGTCACCACGCCCTCGTCGAGCATGATCCGGGCCTCCTCGGCCACGGCGCGCAGCGCGCGCTCGCGCACCTGCTCCGCCGTCGACGGGGTCTCGCCCTGCTTCCACAGCGCGGCCACGGCCGGGTCGAGCACGCGGTTGCCGGACTCGTCGGTGCTCCACACGCCGGTGTGCCCGCCCTCGACGAAGCGGCGCAGGTTCTCGGACAGGCCGAACCGGTCCGGGTAGGCCGCGTGCATCGTCCCGGCCACGTGGTGCGCCACGGCCGGGCCGACGAGCTCGAGCAGCTCCATCGGCGTCATCGGCAGGCCCAGCGGCGTCAGCGCCGCGTCGGCCTCCTCGAACGGGGTGCCCTCGTCCACCGCGGCGATGACCTCGCCGAGGAACCGGGTGAGCACCCGGTTGACGACGAAGGCCGGTGCGTCGGCGGTGAGCACGCAGGACTTCTTCAGCTTCTTGCCCACGTCGAACGCCGTCGCCAGCGCCGCGTCGTCGGTGCGCTCGGCGCGGACGACCTCGAGCAGCGGAAGCACGGCCACCGGGTTGAAGAAGTGGAAGCCGACGACGCGCTCCGGGTGGGCGAGCTCGGCGGCCATCTCGGTCACCGACAGCGAGGAGGTGTTCGTCGCCAGCACCGCCTCCGGGCCGACGTGCTGCTCGAGCTCGGCGAAGACGGTCCGCTTGACCGACATCTCCTCGAACACGGCCTCGATGACGAAGTCGGCGTCGGCGAAGGCCGCCTTGTCCAGCGAGCCCTGGACCAGGCCCTTGAGCCGGTTGCGCTGCTCCGGCGACACGCGGCCCTTCTCGGCGAGCTTGTCGATCTCGCCGTGGACGTAGGCCACGCCCTTGTCGATGCGCGCCTGGTCGACATCGGTGAGGACCACCGGCACCTGCAGGCGGCGCGCGAACAGCAGCGCCAGCTGCCCCGCCATGAGCCCGGCACCGACGACGCCGACCTTGGTCACCTTGCGCGCCAGGGACTTGTCCGGCGCGCCGGCCGGTTTCTTGGCGCGCTTCTGCGTCAGGTCGAACGAGTACAGGCCGGACCGGAGCTCATCGGTCATCAGCGCGTCGGCCAGGCCCTCGGTCTCGGCGGCGTAGCCGGCGTCGAGGTCGTTGTGCCGGGCCTGCTCGATGAGCTCGACGGCCTCGTTCACCCCGGGCGCGGCGCCGGAGGTCTTGCTCCGCACGATCTCGCGGGCGCGGGCCACGGCGTCGTCCCAGGCCTGGCCGCGGTCGATCTCGGGGCGCTGCACCGCGTGCTCCCCGGTGACCACCCGCGCGGCCCAGCGCACCGACTGCTCGAGGAAGTCGGCGCTGTCCAGCAGCTCGTCGAAGACGCCCAGGTCGCGGGCCTTCTTCGGGTCGAGCATGCGGTTCTGGTTCAGCGCGTTCTCGACGATGACCGTGACCGCGTTGTCCGCGCCGATCAGGTTCGGCAGCAGCTGGGTGCCGCCCCAGCCGGGGAAGAGCCCGAGGAAGCACTCGGGGAAGGCGATCGTGCCCGCCGCGGCCGAGACGGTGCGGTAGTGGCAGGACAGGGCGAGCTCCAGCCCGCCACCGAGCGCCGCGCCGTTGACGAAGGCGAACGTCGGCACCGACGACTCGGTCAGCCGGCGGAAGACGTCGTGCCCGCCCTGGGCCACCGCGTGGGCGTGCTCGCGCTCGGTGATCTCCGCGATGCCGTCGAGGTCGGCGCCCACGGCGAAGACGAACGGCTTGCCGGTGACGGCGATCGCGGCCGGTTCGGCGGCGAAGGCCTCGTCGAGGGCCGCGTCGAGGCTGGCCAGGCCGCCGGGTCCGAAGGTGGACGGGCGCTTGTGGTCGTGGCCGTTGTCCACCGTGACCAGCGCCAGCGGGCGGTCCAGGCCCGGCGCGTCGACCAGGCGGGTGCAGGCGTGCGTGACGACCTCGTTCGGGAAGAGCGCGGCGAAGTCGCCGCTGGTGCGGCTCGTCGCGTTGTCGTTGGTGACGGTCACCGGTCACCTCCGCGGTAGTTCGGGTTCTCCCAGATGACGGTTCCGCCCATGCCGAAGCCGATGCACATGGTGGTCAGGCCGTAGCGGACCTCCGGGTGCTCGGCGAAGTGCCGGGACAGCTGCGTCATGAGGCGGACACCGGACGAGGCCAGCGGGTGGCCGCAGGCGATCGCGCCGCCCCACGGGTTCACCCGCGGGTCGTCCTGATCGATGCCGAAGTGGTCCAGGAAGGCCAGGACCTGCACGGCGAAGGCCTCGTTGATCTCGAACAGGCCGATGTCGTCGATGCCCAGCCCGGCCCGCTGCAGGGCCTTCTCGGTGGCCGGGACCGGACCGACGCCCATGACCTCCGGTTCGACGCCGGCGAAGGAGTAGCCGACCAGGTACATGCCGACCGGCAGCCCCAGCTCTTCGGCAGTGTCGGCACCGGTGAGCACGCAACCGGTGGCGCCGTCGTTGAGCCCGGCGGCGTTGCCCGGGGTCACGTGCCCGTGCGGGCGGAACGGGGTCTTCAGGCCGGACAGCGAGTCCAGGTCGGTGCCCGGCCGCGGCTGCTCGTCCGCGGTCGCCAGGCCCCAGCCGCTGTCCGAGCGGGTGGCGACCGGCACGAAGTCCTGCTCGAACCTGCCCGCCTGCGCCGCTTCCGCGTAGCGCTGCTGGCTGAGCACGGAGTAGGCGTCGGTGCGCTCCTTGGTGATGCCGGGGAACCGGTCGTGCAGGTTCTCGGCCGTGGACCCCATCACCAGGGCGGAGGTGTCGACGAGGTCGTCGGAGACGAAGCGCGGGTTGGGGTCGACGCCTTCGCCCATGGGGTGGTTGCCCATGTGCTCGACGCCGCCCGCGATCGCGACGTCGTAGGCGCCGAAGGAGATGCCGCTGGACACCGCGGTCACAGCGGTCATGGCACCGGCGCACATGCGGTCGATGGCGAAGCCCGGCACGGACTTCGGCAGCCCGGCCAGCAGGGCCGCGCTGCGTCCGATCGTCAGCCCCTGGTCACCGATCTGCGTGGTGGCGGCGACGGCCACCTCGTCGACGCGTTCCGGCGGGATGTCCGGATGGCGTCGCAGAAGTTCGCGGATCACCTTGACCACGAGGTCATCGGCACGGGTCTGGGCGTACATGCCCTTGTCGCCGGCCTTGCCGAACGGTGTGCGGACACCGTCGACGAAGACCACATCCCGTGCCGCGGCCCGGTTCGGGCGGCTGCGGCTGTCGGCGTTCGCCGACGCTGGTGCGGCCACGGCGTGCTCCTCACTCGATGTGGGTGAACATTGGCGAGCCGGCCGGAGCGTCGACGCCGCGGGGGCCGCGGTGGCGATCCTGAGCTACCAGCCGGTAACCGCACTCTAGCGCTGATTACTCATTGGTAACCACCTGGGGCGTGGGGTTTCGCACACCCGCTCGGAGCGCTACTCGCCCAACGCCCGCGCCAGCGCCGCCGCGGTGAGTTCGACCTGCCACTCGCGGGCGCCGCTCGCGCGCAGCCACCCGGCGATCCCGGCCGCGTCCCGCTGCTGCGGCGGCTGCCAGCACAGCCGGCGCACCGACTCCGGCAGCAGCAGGTTCTCCACCGGTAGTGCGAAGCGCTCGGCGATGTCGTTGAGCGCTGACCGGGCCGCCGTCAACCGCGCCGCGGCCTCCGGGTCGCGGTCCGACCAGCGGTTCGCCGGCGGCGGTCCGTCACCGCCGCTCGCCGGAGCGGGCAGTTCCTCCTCGCCGAGCCGCTGCGCGCTGCGCAGCGCGCGCAGCCACAGCGACGCGCGGCGCCGCTGCTGCCGGCCGCCGAAGACCGGCAGCGCGGTGAGCTCCGCCTCCGTCGCGGGGTTCGCCCGGGCCGCCCGCACGATCGAGGAGTCCGGCAGCACCCGGCCGGGAGCGATGTCGCGCTGCTGCGCGTACTCGTCGCGCGCCTGCCACAGCGCGCGGACCGCGGCGAGCTCCCGCCGGCCGCGCACCTTGTGGATTCCGGAGGTGCGCCGCCACGGCTCCGCGCGCGGCGGCGCGGGCTCGGCGGTGCGGACCGCTTCGAACTCCTGCTCGGCCCAGGCGAGCTTGTCCTGGCGCTCCAGCTCGGCGCGCATCGCCGCCCGCAGCTCGACGAGCATCTCCACGTCGAGCGCCGCGTACACGAGCCAGTCGCGGGGCAGGGGGCGGCGGGACCAGTCCGCCGCGCCGTGGCCCTTCTCCATGCGGTGGCCCAGGACGCGCTCGACCAGCGCGCCGAGCGAGACGCGCTCGTAGCCGGCCAGGCGCCCGGCGAGTTCGGTGTCGAACAGCCGCTGCGGGTGCAGGTCGAGCTCCGCCAGGCAGGGGAGGTCCTGCGAAGCGGCGTGCAGGATCCACTCGGTTCCGCGCAGGGCCGAGACGAGCGGGTGCAACTCACCTGCCAGGGCGACGGGGTCGACCAGCAGCGTGCCCGTTCCCGCGCGGCGGAGCTGCACGAGGTAGGCGCGCTGCGAGTACCGGTACCCGGAGGCCCGTTCGGTGTCGACCGCGACCGGTCCCGTGCCGGAGGCGAGTGCGTGCGCGGCCGTGTGCAGGGCCTCCACGGTGTCGGTCACCGGTGGGACCCCGTCGGCCGGTTCGAGCAGCGGTTCGGGTTCAGCGGGTTCGGCGGGGCCGGACCCGACGGACTCGGGGCAAGCAGCTTCCACGGTGACCAGACTTTACGTGTTCGGTCGGCTCCCGTGGGGCCGTGCCCTCGGTCCGTCGGGTTCGATGTGCCACGAGTCAGCGGATGACGCCGGCTCGCATGGCCAACGCGACCATCTGCGCCCGGTCCCCGGTTCCCAGCTTGCGCCCGATCCGCGACAGGTGGCTCTTCACCGTGAGCGCGGACAGGTTGAGCGCTTCGCCGATCTCCTTGTTCGACCGGCCGTCGGCCACGAGTTGGAGGACCTCGACCTCGCGGGCGGACAGCTCCCGCGGTGTGTTGTCCGTCCCGGGGACGCGCGTGCCGGCGGCGAGCACCGGAGCCACGCTGGGATCGGCGTACACACCCCCGTCGAGCACCCGCCGCACCCCGTCGGTGACGACCATCGGCGAGGCGGACTTGAGCAGGTAGGCCTGAGCGCCTGCCTGGAACGCGGCCCGCACCGCGTAGGGGTCGTCGGAGGAGGCGAGCACCACGATCCGCGGCCATCCCTGGCCGCGGAGCTCGGTGACCAGTTCGATACCGGTCCCGTCCGGGAGTCCGAGATCGAGGATCGCGAGGTCGCACGGACCGGTGGCCAGAGCTCGCGCTCTCGCCTCGGCCATCGATGCGGCCTCGTGCACCGTGCCGGCACCCATCTGTAACAGCCGGGAGGATATGGCCTCCCGGAGCAGTGGGTGGTCGTCCACCACGAGCACCGTGAACAGCTCTTCCCGCGGGTGCGGGACCATGTTGGCCGGCAACGCGCCGGCCGGCGTGGAACGAGCGGCCTGACCTAAGCCGACGGCAGCCACGTCACTACCTCCCTGGAGTCGGTCGTGCCCCCCGACCGGCACCGGGACTCTCGACCAATCAGCCGCGCCACTGATCGACCGAAAGTGGTGTCGTCGGGGGAAGCGTAACCGCCCAAGCGGGTCAGTGGGACGATCAATCGGGTATGTATCCCGATCGAGTTGTGACGAGATCGGCACGAGTTCGCGCTTTCAGGTGATCTCCCGGTGTTTTGTTAACGCCGTTTCGTGGCCGATCGACATACAACAATACGCTCATCACAGGATCTTGCGCGCACAACGAGATTCCCCGGGCATCCGGCGGAGCGGCAGCTCCCGCGGAGGGGACGCGCCCCACCGCGGTTCGTGACGCGCCGCGTCTCGATCCCGGAGCCCGACCGGTCGCCCCCGGAGCACGAGCGGTCACTTCCCGCGGGCGTCCGCCGCGCCGCGGTGCTCCTCGGTACTGCTGGGGCGGCGGGCCTGCTGCGGTGCCGGGCCCGCTGCGGTGCTGGGAGTTCCGCCTCCGCCGGGCCGGGTGCCGCCGTTACCCGTCGGTGTGGCGGCCGAGCATGACCACGCCCTCCGGCGGAAGACCGCTGGCGTACCCCAGCAGCGCGTGGAAAGCCCGCGCGTGCGGCTCGAGGTGCGCGTCCGGAGCCGTCCACGACGCGCGCAGCTCCAGGTCGTGACTGCGCGCCGGGCCGGTGATCGCGCCGAAGCGGGAGGACGACGTCAGCGTCACCGTCCCGCCCAGCGCGCGGTGGGACGCCTGCGCCTCCTCCAGCGCATCGGTCAGCCACGACCACCCGACCGTCGGCAGCAGCGGGTCCGCCGCCAGCTCCGGGTCCAGCTCGGCCAGCAGGTACAACGCGAGGCGGAGATGACCGTCCCAGCCCTGCTGCCCCTCCGGGTCGTAGAGCAGCACCAGCCGCGCGGTCGCCTGCTCCTCGGCCGGTCCGGTGGCCTCGGCGCGCAGGGCGTAGCTCCACGGGGCCAGGCGTTTCGGGGGCGTGATCTCGGCCCACGCGACTTCGGCGCGCACCGGCGGCGACAACAACGCGGTCACCGCCTGCCGAAAGTACTCCTCAGCCTCCGACATCTCCGTCACTCCGGGGACTCTACGGGGATGCACCGTGCGCGCTGTCGCCGCCACGCCGAGTCGGTGCTGATCTTCGTCGCCACCCCGGCGGGCGCGCCGCAGCCCCCCGGCGGGTCCCGGCCGCGCCGACGATCTCGATCTCCGGCGTGCGACGATGGTCGGAAGAACGGTGCTCCGCCGCCTCCGACGGCGCTGCCACCCCGACATCGACTACGGACGTGTCCCCGATGACGAATCCCGCTCCGGCCTCCGCTCGCCGGGACCTCGCCGATGCCCCGCTGCTGGCCGCCGCGCGCGGTGAGCGCACCAGCCGCACCCCCGTGTGGTTCATGCGCCAGGCCGGCCGCTCGCTGCCCGAGTACCGGCGCGTGCGCCAGGGCGTGCCGATGCTGCAGGCGTGCCTCACCCCGGAACTGGTCTGCGAGGTGACCGCCCAGCCGGTGCGCCGCCACGGCGTCGACGCGGCCATCCTGTTCAGCGACATCGTCCTGCCGCTGTACGCCGCCGGTGTCGAGCTCGACATCGTCCCCGGCACCGGGCCGGTCGTGGAGTCGCCGGTGCGCACCGGCGAGGACGTCGCCCGGCTGCCGGTGCTGGCCGAGGAGCAGGTGACCCCCGTGCGGGACGCGGTGACCGCGCTGCTCGGCGAGCTCGGCACCACGCCGCTCATCGGGTTCGCGGGCGCACCGTTCACCCTGGCCTCCTACCTCGTCGAGGGCGGGCCGAGCCGCAACCACGAACGCACCAAGGCGCTCATGCACGGCCAGCCCCAGGTGTGGCACCAACTCATGACCAGGCTCGTCGACAGCACCCTCGCCTTCCTGCGCGTGCAGGTCGACGCCGGCATCGACGCGCTGCAGGTGTTCGACTCCTGGGTGGGGGCGCTGTCCCTGCGGGACTACCGCGAGTACGTGCTGCCGCACTCGCGGCGCATCTTCGCCGAGCTCGCCGACGTCACCGACATCCCGAAGATCCACTTCGGCGTCGGCACCGGTGAGCTGCTGGGCGCGATGCGCTCGGCCGGCGCCGACGTGGTCGGCGTGGACTGGCGCGTCCCGCTGGACGAGGCGGCGCGCCGCCTGCAGGAAGCGGAACCGACCTGGCGCGCGCCCGTGGTGCAGGGCAACCTCGACCCGGCGGTGCTCTTCGCCGGGTGGGACGTGGTGCGCGAGGAGGTCCGCCGCGTGCTGGCCGAGGGCGCGGCCGCCGGCGGGCACGTGCTCAACCTCGGCCACGGCGTCCTGCCGGACACCGATCCGGACGTGCTGAGCAGGATCGTCGAGTTCGTGCACGCGGAGACGGCCCGGTGACGCCGCGCATCGCGATCATCGGCGGCGGGATCAGCGGGCTCACCGCGGCCCACCGGCTGCGGGCCGAACTGGGGCCCCGCGCCGAGCTGCTGCTGTTCGACCAGGCGGATCGGATCGGCGGCAAGCTGCGCACCGTGCCGCTGGCCGGCGGGTACCTCGACCTGGGCGCGGAGGCGTTCCTCGCGCGCCGCCCCGAAGTGCTCGACCTCGCCGCGGAGCTCGGCATCCGCGAGGAGGTCGTGCACCCCAGCGGGGCGTCCTCGCTCATCCGCGCCGACGGCGCCACCCGCGCGATCCCCGGGGGCACGTTCATGGGTGTGCCGACCTCCGCGGACGCGGTCGGCGACGTGCTCTCGGAAGCCGGGGCGGCGGCGGTGCGGGCCGAGTCCGAACTGCCGCCGGTGCCCTGGGACGGTTCCGACGTCCCGGCGGGCGCGCTGCTGCGCGAGCGCCTCGGCGACGAGGTCGTCGACCGGCTCGTCGACCCGCTGCTCGGCGGGGTCTACGGCGGCGGGGCCGACGGGCTCGGCCTGCGCGCGACCATGCCCGCCCTGGCCGGCGCCCTCGACGCCGGAGCTCGGACGATCACCGAGGCCGCGGCGCGCGCGGCCGGGTCGAGCACCGCGGGCGGCCAACCGCGCCCCGGCCCCGTGTTCGGTGCGCTGCGCACCGGTTACCAGCAGCTGCTCGAGCGGCTGAGCACCGCCTCCGCGGCGACCGCGCAGCTCGGCACCGCGGTGCGCGGCCTGCGGCGGACCGGGACCGGGTGGCAGTTGGAGAGCGGCCCCGCGCCGCGGGGCGAGCACGTGGAGGTGGACGGCGTCGTGCTCGCCGTCCCCGCGCCGGCGGCCGCGCGGCTGCTGCAGGGGGTCGCCGAGGAGGCGGCCCGGCAGCTGAGCGGCATCGCCCTGGCGTCGATGGTGCTCGTGGGCCTCGCCCTGCCGCCCGGCGCGGTCCTGCCGGAGCGCTCCGGGGTGCTCATCGCCCGCGGGGAGCGGCACGCCGACGGGACGCCGTTCACCGCGAAGGCGTTCACCTTCTCCAGCGTGAAGTGGCCGCACCTGCGCGGCGCGCGCGGGGAACCGCTGCTGCGGGCGTCGATCGGTCGCACCGAGAGCGATCCGGAGCTGCGGTTCACCGACGCCGAGCTCGTGCGCCGCGTCCGCGGTGACCTGGCCGAGGTAGCCGGTGTGCACGCCGAGCCGGTTGAGACCGCGGTCGTGCGCTGGGGCGGCGGGCTGCCGCAGTACGGCGCGGGGCACGCCGACCTCGTGGCCGCGGTGCGGCACCGGGTGGCGGAGCTCGACGGGCTCGAAATCGCCGGCTCCTGGCTCGACGGTGTGGGCGTGCCCGCGTGCGCGTCCGCGGGGGAGCGCGCGGCCCGGGCGCTCGTGCGCGACCGCGTCGCGGGCTGACCCGCGCGCCGGGTGTCCCCTTGCCGTGACCCGGCCCGGGCTGTGATTTCGGCGGGGATCCCGCCGGGGCCGCGACGCCCGCTGCGCGCGCGGTGGGACGATGGTCGCATGGCGCGGCTGAACTACGAGGAGCTCAACAGCACGATCCGCTACACCATGTGGTCGGTGTTCCGGGTGGAGCAGGGAACGCTGCCGGAGAACCGGGAGCAGGCGGCGAAGGACGCGCAGGACTACCTGGACTCCCTGGCGGAGTCGGACGTGACCGTGCGCGGCGTCTACGATCTCTCCGGCCTGCGCGCGGACGCGGACTTCATGGTCTGGTGGCACTCCGGTGAACTCGACGCCCTGCAGGACGCCTACACGGGTCTGCGGCGCCGCACCGCGCTGGGCGGGTGCTCCGAACCGGTGTGGAGCGTGACGGCGCTGCACCGCCCCGCCGAGTTCAACAAGAGCCACGTCCCGGCGTTCCTCGCGGGCGAGGAACCGCGCGACTACGTGTGCGTCTACCCGTTCGTGCGTTCCCACGAGTGGTACCTGCTGCCGGACGACGAGCGGCGCACGATGCTCGCCAACCACGGCAAGGAGGCGCGGGACTTCCCGGACGTGCGGGCGAACACGGTGCCGGCCTTCGGGCTCTGCGACTACGAGTGGGTGCTGGCGTTCGAGGCGGACGAGGCGCACCGCGTGGTCGACCTGATGTGGCGGATGCGCTACACCGAGGCGCGACGCCACGTGCGCGAGGAGGTCCCGTTCTACACCGGTCGCCGCGTGGCGATCGGGGACCTCGTCCAGCGCCTGGCCTGAGGGAACCCCCGGTCCCGGCTCGGCGGCGGTGGCCGGTGCGCGCGACTGACCGGTGAACGCGGCGGAGGCGCCGCGTCCACCGCTGCCTCACCGCTGCGCCGGTTCGAGGCTCAGCGCCACCGAGTTGATGCAGTACCGCTGGTCGGTGGGCGTGGGAAAGCCCTCGCCCTCGAAGACGTGCCCCAGGTGGCTGTGGCAGCTCGTGCACAGCACCTCGGTGCGCACCATGCCCATCGAGCGGTCCTGGCGCAGGATCACGGCGTCCGTGCGCGCGGGATCGTAGAACGACGGCCAGCCGCAGTGCGACTCGAACTTGGTCTCGCTGCGGAACAGCTCCGCGCCGCAGGCGCGGCAGCTGTACACGCCCTCGGTCTCGGTGTCGACGTACTCGCCGGAGAACGGCGGTTCGGTGTGCGCGTTGCGCAGCACCGCGTACTCGTCGGGGGACAGCTGCTGCTGCCACTCCTGCTCGGACTTGCTCGTGGCGGCGTTGCGGGTCTCCGAATCCATGCCCCCACGTTAATAGGAGCGACTCCCCGCACGCCGCGGCCGGCGGTGCACGACCGCTCGCCGAGCGGGCGCCGGGGAGGTTCCGCGGAAGCCGGCGCTCGCCGGGGAGCCACCGCCGGCGGAGCGGTGGCCGCGAGCCGCGGAACGCGGTGCCGCAGGCGCGCGAGGCCAGGTCGTGCGGTGCCGATGCGCGGGTCACCAGGCGCGGGGGTCACAGGAACGTCTGGGCCATGTACACGAGCGCGTTCCACACGGTCACCGCCACCGCGAGCAGGATCAACCCGACGACGAGCACGACCACCACGCGGCGGTGCCCCTGGGCCCGGTTGGCGTGGTCGGCGAAATCGTCCACGCCCCGCAGCATGTCCTCGACGGTGGCGCGCGAGTACGTGTGGTGCATGCGTTGCAGGTGCGCGGCGAACGCGCGCACCTCGGGGTCGTCGTGGTCCAGCCCTTCCAGCTCGGTGGCGAACTGCTCGGCGGGATCCTGCCAACGCCGTCCCATCGCCTCACAGTAACGCAGGGTGGTGTCCGGGCGGGATGCCGCAGCGCCGACCGCGGGTCGCACCGCCGCGGACCGGACCGCCGAGTTCCCTCCCCTCCGCGTGGTCGGGATCACCTGCGCACGGCCGGGACGAGGTGGTGCGCAGCACCGCAGCCGTCAACGCGCCGACCGGGTGTGCTCCAGCTGTCCCCCGAGCGGCGGTAGCGGTGCGGTACCGCGGGGACCACGATCGACGGCGCCGGAAACACCCGTGACCCGGGAGGTCCCCATGGTCCGCACCGAGACCGAAACCCACGACGTCCACCTCGGCGGCTGCAACTGCTGCGGGGATTGCACCGGACCCGGATGCGGCTGCTGCGGCAGCTGCTAGTGGACTGTCCGCACGCTGAACGATCGGCGTGCGGGGGGAGCCGGTTGCCGGCTCGCGCCGCACGCCGAACGCGTGCCGGGCGGCGTTCAGCGCTCGCGCCGGGGAGGCCGGACCGGGCGCTGGTCCCCCGCCGCTGGCCTCCCCGTACGGCGAGCCTCCTGCGCGGGGCCCTCCTGCGCGGGGTGGGGTCGTACGCCGCTGTCCGTGCTGCTCCGCGCGCCGGTGCCCGCCCGGCTCACTCGGGGCAGACCATGTCGTCGGGTGGGGGAGTGCCCGACACGAGGAACCGCGTCACCGCCCGGGCGATGCAGGGGGAACCGGCGAGGGCACCGTGCCCGGCCCCCTGCCAGCGGAGGAGGACGCCGCTGGGCAACCGCCGCGCCATGTGCTCACTGCCCACCTGCCGCAGGTACGGGTCCACGGCGGTGCTCACCACCGGTACGGGCCCGATCCCGCGCCCCTCCGGTTCCGGCAGCGGCTGCTGCGGAACCGGCCACTGCGAGCACCACGCCAGCTGCTGCGCCGCGATCCCGCCGAACAGGGGGAAGCGGTTCACCCAGTCGGCGGCGTGGTGGGCCACGCGCTCCGGCGGCACCCGCTGGGTCGTGTCGTTGCACGTGGTGATCAACTCGCCGTCCAGCCGCGGCGGGGACTCTCCCCGCCCCCGCACCAGCGGTGCGAGGATCTCCGCGATACCGCGGCCGTCGCCGCGCACGGCCGCGCTCAACGCCTCCGCCAGCCGCGGCCACGCCGCGCGGTCGGTGAGCTCGAGCTGGATCGCCCGGACCACGTCCCCGGCGGAGACCTCGGTGCCCCCGGCCGGCAGCGGCCGCTGCCGGGTGCGTTCCACCAGCCCGCTGACCACCGCCCGCGGGTCCGGGCCGAGGGAGCAGCTCCCCGAGGAGGCGCAGTCCTCGGCGAACGCGTCGAACGCCGCCTCGCTCGCCCGGGCTTCGTCCTCGGCGCGGCCGACGGCGTCGCGCTGCGGGTCGAGCGCCCCGTCCAGCACCATCCGCCCGGTCGTGCGCGGGTGCCGCTCGGCGTAGGTCAGCGCCAGCCGGGAGGCCTCGCCCCGGGCGAGCATGTGCAGCCGCGGGACACCGAGCTCGCGGCGCAGCGACTCCAGATCCGCTGCGGTGCGCTGCGTGTCGTAGGCCTGGAGCCGTTCGTCGAGGCTGAGCAGGCACTGCTGGCTCGCGTTGCGCACCGAAGCCAGCAGCTCGTCCAACCGGGCGCGCTCCGCGGCCTTCGGGTCGAAGCCGACGATCGTCTCGCGCTGGTGCGGCGGGATGCACTCGGCCGCGTCGGACTCGCCGGTGCCGCGCCGGTCCACGCCGATGAGCGTGTAGGTCTCCAGCAGTTCCCGCGGCAGTTCGTGGGCGAGCCGCGCGGCCGCTGCCGTGCCGGGTTCACCGCGCACTCCGCTCAGCAGGACCAGGGGGATATCCCCGCTGCCGGTCCTGACCAGCGCGGTCTGGGTGATCCCCCGCACGGGCTGCTCCGGCGCGTCCAACGGGCTGAGCATGCGCGCGCAGGAGAACCGCAGCGGGGAGGGCTCGGCGCGGCCGATCTCCGCGAGCGTGCGGTCGGTGCAGTCGTCCCAGTGCAGCACGCCCTGCGCCGGCGGTCCCAGCGGCGGAACGGGCGGGGGTGCCGGCGCCCGCGGCTGCGGAGGGACCTGCTGCTCGCCGCCGTCGCCGCGCACGGCCACAGCGGGACGCTGCGACGGCCCAGCGGAACACCCGGTCACGGCCAGCAGCGCGAGCAGCGACAGCACGGCCAGAACCCGTCGGGGGCAGCGCGGCACGACGACTCCTCAGCGATGCGGCGGAACCGGGTGTGCGCCCAGCATCGCACGCCCGGGGTGAGATGTTGGAGCGGTACGAGTCGAGCGAACAGGAGGACACCGCACCGTGCGAGCCGCGCAGGCACCCCGAGGACAGTCGGAGCACCGTCCGCTGGTCGGATTCGGCCGGGCGTTCGGGGCGATCCCGCCGCCGATGCTCGTGCTCTGCGGGGTCATCAGCCTCCAGGTCGGCGCCGCGTTCGCCAAGCACCTGTTCGCCGTCGTCGGCGCGGGCGGCATGGTGTGGTTGCGGCTGCTGTTCGCCGCGCTCGTCCTGCTCGCGGTGTGGCGTCCCGCGCTGCGCGGGCGGAGCCTGCGCACGTGGCTGGTGATCGCCGGCTACGGAGCCGTGCTCGCGGGCATGAACATCGCGATCTACCACTCCATCGAACGCATCCCGCTCGGCGTGGCCGTCACCATCGAGTTCCTCGGCCCGCTGGCCGTGGCCGTGCTCGGCTCGCGGCGGAAGCTGGACCTGGTGTGGGCCGCGTTCGCCGCGGTGGGCGTGCTGCTGCTGGCGCGCGGCGACGGCGGCCTCGACGTGGTCGGCGTGCTGCTCGCCCTGCTGGCCGCCGTGTGCTGGGGCGGCTACATCCTCGTGGGCGGCAAGCTCGGCGAGCACACCCGGGGTGGTGCGGGGCTCGCGCTGGGCATGGCCTTCGGAGCGCTCGTGGCGACGCCGCTCGGGGCCAGTCAGGCCGGTGCGGAGATCGCGCGGCCCGAGGTGCTGCTGGCCGGGGCGGCGGTCGCGCTGCTGTCCTCGGTGATCCCCTACTCGCTCGAGCTGGAGGCGCTGCGGCGCATGCCCGCGAGCGTGTTCGGGGTGCTGATGAGCCTGGAACCGGCCGTGGCCGCGCTGGCCGGACTGGCCGTGCTCGGCGAATGGCTCGGCCCGTGGCAGTGGGTCGCGGTCGCCTGCGTCGTCATCGCCTCGGTCGGGTCGACCCGCACGCGGCGGATGTGACCCGCGGGCGGGCCGGTGTCACTCGGGTGCCGGCACCGGTGCGGGGCGGACCGCTCGCAGCAGGGTGAGCAGCGTCTCGTTGTGCGGGACCGGGATGCCGTGCCGCCGGGCGGCCTCCACCAGCGGTGCGGTGATGTGCTCGTGCTCGGTCGGCAGCCCGGCGAGCCGGTCGTAGAGCATCGAGGTGCCGTTCTCCGTGGAGTAGTCCCGGCCGTAGTTGGCGACCACCGCCTCGACGTCGCCGCTGTCGAGCGCGGCGCCTTCGGCGCGGGCCACCTGCACCGCCTCGGTGAGCACGTTCGAGGCCAGCTGCCGGGCGTCCGGCGAGTCGAAGACGTCGAGGCGGCGCAGCGTCAGCGCGGTGATCGGGTTGGCCGCCAGGTTCGTGAGCATCTTGCGCCACGCCTCCGTGCGGAAGTCCTCCGTGGCGCGGATCCGCATGCCCGAGCCCTCCAGCAGCCGCTGCAACCCCGCGCCCGGTTCCCCGTCCGGCACGATCACCGACGGGACCGAGCGGCACTGCACGCGGCCCGGGCTGCGGCGCTCGGCGGCCACGTAGATCAGCGTCGGCAGCACCGGCGCCCGCAGCCCGAGCGGTTCGACCGAGGCGCGGTGCTCGACCCCGTTCTGCACCACCGCCACCGGAACGTCAGCGGAGTCCAGGGCGCGCAGCCACGGTTCGGTGCGGGCCACGTCCTGCACCTTCGTGGTGAGCACGACCCAGTCGACCGGGCCGACCCGAGCGGGATCGGTGACCACGTCCGCGTGCACGGTTTCGGTTCCCCCGGGCGTGTCCACGTCGAACCGGTCGAACGGGGTGCGCACGCACAGCGTGACGGCGTGGCCCGCGCGGCGCGCGGCGAGGGCGAATACCCCGCCCACGGCGCCGGATCCGATGATCGCGATGCGTCGAGTGCTCACGGCGGGCAGGCTACCCGTCGGGCGCTCCCCGCTGGAGCTCGCGGGGAGCAGCACCCGCGGCACGGCTGCGCCGAACCGGCACCGCGGCGAACCGGCACCGCGGCGGGGCTGCGTCCGCGCGGCGGGCGGTCGTCGGTCGCCTCACCGCGCCCGCTGCCGCGGTGCGCGGTCCAGGTCCAGCCGCACCGCCGTGGGCAGCGGGTCGCTGCCGATCGTCTGCCGCGCGGGGGAGAGGACCTTCGCGTCGAGCTCCTCCCACACGCGGCGCACGTCGGTGCCCTCCTCCAGCGCGAGCCGCACCCGCAGTCCCGGATCGCGCGGGCTGCCGGCCGTGCGCGCGTGCGCCCGCGTGACCCCGGTCACGTCCGCCGCGTCCGCGCGCACCGCCCGGGTGAGCGCTTCGGTGGTGATCCGGGACTGGCCTGCCGGGCTCCGGTCGAGCCGCACGTCGGGTCTGCGCTCCGGGCTCAGGCTGCGGACCAGCCACCACAGGCCGACGGCGAGCAGCACGAGCCCGCCGGCGATGACCGCCACGGCGGCCCAGGCGGTGTTGCCGCCGATCCAGCCGACCACGAGCGGATCGGCCACCGGGCGCTGGGCCCGCCCCGCGCCGAACCAGCCCTGGCCCACGGCGACGACCGCCGCACCGGCCGCCAGGGCGAGGATGCCGAAGAAGCCGACCAGCGCGCGTTCGAAACCGAGCGTCCGCGACAGCGGGGCCGGGCGCGCGGCGACCCGCCTGCCCGTGGCGGCCTGCGGTGCGGCGGGAGCCGACGCGGTGGGGTGTTCGGGCGTGGTGGTCACTGCGGCTCCTTGGCTACTGCGGCTCCTTGACTTCGGACACCGACACGGACACGTGCGGCCGGCGGGGCAGCGGCAGTTCGGACAGCGCCTGCTGCGCGCTCTCGGTGACCTGCTGCCGCGTGCGCTGCGGGTCCCCGATCGTGCGGGCCTTGATGCGCACGCGCCCGCTGCGCGCCGTCACCGCGGTGGACTCGACGTCGGGCTGTTCGCGCACCTCGTGCGCCACGAGGCGGGCGAGGGAGCGCCGGTCGGTCACCACGGTGACGCCGGGGGCCGGGTCGTGCAGCGGGATGTGCCTGCGCCGCGCGGCCGTGGCGAGCACGAGCAGCAGCAGGCCCAGCACCGCGACCCCCGCCCCGGCCCCGCGCACCACCGGGGCCGACCAGGGGATCGCGCCGAGCTGCGCCGCCAGCGGCCGCCACGGCACGAGCAGTCCGTCCGCGGCCGGTCGCAGCAGGGCCGCCGCGGTCTCCACCACCGCGAGCAGCCCGAGCGCGGCCACGGCGAGCGCCGCCACGGCGGCGAGGGTCCGGGTCAGCGAACGCATGCTCACCTCACACGCGGGGCTTCGGCGGCGGGCACCAGATCGGTGATCGTGACGTCGACGCTGCGCACCTCAGCCTGGGCGTGGCGCCGCAGCTCGGTGCGGATCCGCTCGCGCACCCGTGCGACCGCCTCCGGGGCCGGTTCGGCGTAGCGCACCGCCACCTGCACCCGCACGCGCAGCGCGTAGTCCGGTCCGGACAGCTGCGCGCGGGGTCCGCGGCCGCTGCGCCCGGGTACCCGCGAACGCGGGCGCACGCCTCCGCAGGCCTGGTCGGCGGCGTACTCGGCCAGCTTCCGCAGCACCGACCGGTCGATGCGCAGGTGGCCGCGTTCGGCCCCGTCCTCGACGGGGGCGCGCGGCGCGGGCGGGGAGACCGCGGTGCCCGCGGCCTCGGCTGGTGTGGCGGTCATCGGCTGCGCCCCCGCACGCGGTTCCACAGGTCACCGAACTCCACCTCGCCGTCCACCATCCGGCCGATGATCAGACCGACCAGGCCGATGATGAGCGCGACGAGGAAGCCGACGAACCCGCCTGCCACGGCGGCCGTGCCGAGCACGAGCCCGGCGAGGAGGCCGATCTGGGTGCTGTTCAAGGCTGCCCTCCTGGGATCAGTTCACGCGGGTGCGGTTGCGCCGCGCCCACCACCGGCGCAGGCGCGTGATCAGGCCGGGAGGCCTGCGGACGAAGTGGACCGAGCCGTTGGACGCGCCCGGCCGCTCCGCCGCGGCCCCGCGGCGGAGCCGTTCGATCCCGGCGGCGAACACCGCCGGGTCCCCGCCGGCGTCGGGGTGGTGCCGGCGGGCGAACTCCCGCACCGCGCGGCGCGCGGCCGGGTCCTCGGGTGCGCGGGTCATGGGGGCTCCTGCTGCGGTGGTCCGGAAGCGGGTCAGCCGTCCGGGGGTTCGATGTCGGCCACGGTCACGTCCACGGTGCGCACGCTCGAACCGGCCCGGGTGAGCACGTCGAGCACCGCCGCGCGCAGCTCCTCGACGAGCGCGGGCAGCGGTCGGGACCAGCGTGCTGCCACGCCGATCTCGACGCGCTCGTCCGAGAAGCGCACCCCGGCCACGCGGCGCCCCGGCAGGTGCGCGGCGATGTCGCCGAGCCGGCCGCCGTGCGCTCCGGCGACGTCCGGGTGCTCGTCGAGCAGGGCGCGGATGCGGTCGACGACCTCCTCCTCGTCCGGAGCTCCGCGCGCGGCACCCGGTTCGACGGGGGTCGACGGTGAAGTCGCCATGGGTCCTCCGTTCCGCCCGCGCGACCGCGGTGGAATCCGGCCGCGCGGCGGGGCCGGGAAGAGCGCTGTGGACGGGCAGCGGTCCGCCGCCGGAGTCCTGCGCGTCACTCCACGCGGGAGGACGCGGAGGTCCCGCCGCCGCTGCTGCCCGGTTCGCCTCCCTCGTCCTCCTCCGGCAGGTAGATGTCGTTGACGGAGATGTTGACCTCGGTGACCTCCAGTCCGCACATCCGTTCCACCGAAGTGATGACATTGCGCCGCACGGCGCGGGCGAGGTCCACGATCGACGCGCCGTACTCGACGATGACGTCGAGGTCGATCGCCGCCTGCTTCTCGCCGACCTCCACCTGCACTCCGGAGGTGGGGGTGCCGCTGCTGCCCCCCGGCATGCGCTCGCGCAGCGCGCCGAAGGCGCGGGACACACCGCCGCCCATGGCGTGCACTCCGGCGATCTCGCGCGCGGCGATGCCCGCGACCTTCTGCACCACGGAGCTGGCGATGGCGGTCTTGCCCTGGGAGGTCTCGTCGGCGAGCCGGGCGGGGGAGTCACCGGCGCGGGTCTGCGGAATGCGCTGCTCCGCTTCCCCCGAGGAGGAACCGGTGGTGCTGTGCTGCTGCTGTTCGCTCGACTGCGTGCTGCTGGTCTGTGCCATGGCGGTCTCCAAGCCGATGCGCTGTGCTGATCGGGGCGAGGAGGGCCCGGCAGCGCGCTCGCCGGGCGCAGCCCCGCCTCACTCCGCCATTCTCAGGTAACGCAGCAGCAGCAGCGATTCCGAATGCAGCGCGGAGGCCAGCTTCATCCGCGTGGGGGGCTGCACGGCCGGGCCCTGGGCGATGCGCCCGGCTCCACCGCTGACCAGCACGGGTGACAGCGTCAGGCACAGCTCGTCGACGAGACCGGCTTCCGCGAGCGTGCCGAACCACTGCGGTCCGCCCTCGCAGCCCACCCGGTGGAGGCCGCGTTCGGCCAGCGCCTCCAGCACGCGCCCCGGGTCGACCTGCTGTTCGCCCGCGATGACCACGTCCGCGCCCGCGGCGGCGAGGTCCGCGCGCCGCTGCCGCGGCACGGCCGCGGTGGTCAGCACGATGGTCGGCACCAGCGCGTCGGTGATGAGCGGGTCCTCCGGCGAGACCGAGCACCGGGCGCTCACCACCGCGATCGGCGGCACCGGCGCCAGTCCGCGGTGCTGCCGCCGCTGGGCGCGCACCTCGGTGCGCCGCACCCCGCGGTAACCCTCGGCCAGCGCGGTGCCCGCGCCGACGAGCACGACGTCGGAGAGGTCGCGGATGAGCACCAGCACCCGCTGGTCGATCGGAGCGGACAACCCGCGCGAGGTCGACTGCACGCTGACCGCCCCGTCCAGACTGGACACGAAGTTCACCCGCACCCACGGCCGCGCCAGCCCCTCCGGGTAGGCGTAGAACCGCTCGAGGCGGTCCACCGGGAGGCCCGCCTCGCCGGTCGGCCACAGCTGGTCCACACCGAGTTCGTGCATTCCGCCATCCCACCACGTGTGACGTGCAACGTCGCGGCAGGTCGGGTGACGTGGAGCACGCGCGGTCGTCTTCGGAACCCCGGGAGGTGGCGATACAGTCGACGGATATGAGCATCCCCCGCCTGGTCGACCGTCGGCCCGAGATCACACCGGACGAGTTGGTCCAGGCGATGACCCCGCCCCCGCGGTTCGACGCGGTGCGCTTCGACAACTACGTGCCGAACCCGGAGGAACCGAGCCAGGCCGAGGCCGTGGACCGCTGCCGCGCGTTCGCCGAGCAGTGCAGCGCCCCGGCCAGGCGGAGCTCGTGGCTGCGGGGGATGTTCGGCCGCGCCAAGTCCGCGCCGGACCGCAAGCCGGGGCTCTACCTCGACGGCGGGTTCGGGGTCGGCAAGACGCACCTGCTGGCATCGCTGTGGCACGAGGTGAGCGGGGCGAAGTCCTACGGCACCTTCGTGGAGGTGACCAACCTCGTCGGTGCTCTCGGGTTCGCCGAAGCGGTTCAGCGGTTGTCCGGGCACCGGCTGCTGGCGATCGACGAGTTCGAGCTCGACGACCCCGGTGACACGATGATGGTCACCCAGCTGATCGCCAAGCTCACCGAGGCCGGTGTGCACGTCGCCGCCACGTCCAACACCCTGCCGGACAAGCTCGGCGAGGGCCGGTTCGCCGCGCAGGACTTCCTCCGCGAGATCCACGCGATGGCCGAGCGCTTCCAGGTCGTGCGCGTCGACGGGCCCGACTACCGGCACCGCGGCATGCCCTCGGCGCCCGATCCGATGAGCGATGACGAGCTGCTCGGCCTGGCCGAGGCCACCGACGGGTCCACCCTCGACGAGTTCGGCGAGCTGTGCGACTACCTCGCCGGTCTGCACCCGTCGAAGTACGGCGTGCTCGTCGACGGCGCGACGGCCGTGCACCTGCGCAACGTCCGCTCCGCGCCGGACCAGGACGTGGCGCTGCGGCTGGTGGCCTTCGCCGACCGCCTCTACGACCGGGCGATCCCCGTGCGCGTGTCCGGGCAGCCGCTGTCCTCGCTGTTCACCGAGGAGATGCTGCGCGGCGGGTACCGGAAGAAGTACCTGCGGGCGCTGAGCCGGCTCACCTCCCTCGCCCGGGACTGAGGCGGCTGCGGGCGCTCTTCGGTGCCGCGGCGCGGCCGTCCTGGCCGGGTGTTCCTACTCGTCGCGCGGATCGGGGTCGCGTGCTGGCCGCAGCGGCCCGCCAGGCAAGCGGCGCAGCCGCTTCCTCACCACGCATGCAGGCCGATCCGACGGGGGTTCCCCACCCGACCCGCTACGCCAGCCAAGCCGCGCGGCCTGTTATCCGCCGCGCAGCACCGCGGCCACGGCGTCCAGCCCCGCGTCCAGGTCGGTGGGATCGATGACCAGTGGTGGGGCCAGCCGCAGCGTGCTGTCCTGCGTCTCCTTGCACAGCACGCCGCGCCGCAGCAGCGCTTCGCTGGTGGCGCGCCCGGTGGTGCGCTCCACGTCCAGGTCGATGCCGGCCCACAGGCCCCGTCCGCGGACCGCCGCGGCGCCGTCGCCGACCAGCTCGGCCAGCCGCGCGTGCAGGTGCTCGCCGAGCTCCCGCGAGCGCCGCTGGTACTCGCCGGTGCGCAGCATGCGGACCACGGCGCGCCCGACGGCGCAGGCCAGCGGGTTGCCGCCGAACGTGGAGCCGTGCTCGCCGGGGCGCAGCACCCCGAGCACCTCGTCGCGGCCGACCACCGCCGAGACCGGCAGGATGCCGCCGCCGAGGGCCTTGCCGAGGGTGTACAGGTCGGCGCGGATCCCGGCGGCGTCGCTGGCCAGCGTGTCGCCGCAGCGGCCCAGGCCGGACTGGATCTCGTCGGCGACGAGCAGCACGTCGTGCTCGTCGCAGAGCGCGCGCAGCCGCGGCAGGTAGTCCTCCGGCGGCACGAGCACGCCGCCCTCGCCCTGCACGGGTTCGACGAGGACGGCCGCGGTGCGCTCGGTGATCGCGGCGGCGACCGCGTCGGCATCACCGTAGGGCGTGCTCACGAACCCGGGGGTGAACGGTCCGTAGTCCGCGCGGGCGCTCGGATCGCTGGAGAACGACACGATCGTGGTCGTGCGTCCGTGGAAGTTCCCCGCGGCGACGATGATCTCGGCCTGCCCGTCGGGCACGCCCTTGCGCCGGTAGGCCCATTTCCGGGCGACCTTCAGCGCGGTCTCCACGGCCTCGGCCCCGGAGTTCATCGGCAGCACCCGGTCGGTGCCGGTCAGCTCGGCCAGTTCGCGGCAGAACGGGCCGAACTGGTCGTGGCCGAACGCGCGGCTGGTCAGCGTGATCCGGTCGAGCTGCTCAGCCGCAGCCGCGACCAGCTCCGGGTGGCGGTGGCCGAAGTTGAGCGCGGAGTAGCCCGCCAGGAAGTCCAGGTACGCGTGGCCGTCCACATCGGTCACCCGTGCGCCGCTGCCGGAGTGCAGCACGACCGGCAGCGGGTGGTAGTTGTGCGCGCTGTAGCGCTCGTCCAGACGCAGGTAGCCCGCGGTGTGACCGGTGTGGAGTTCGGCGGCCGTCATGGGCCCCAGGCTAGGTCGGAGGCGGCGCCGGTTTCAGCAGCGGCGCGTTGTGCGTGTCGCCGCTTCCTTGCATCCTGCCGCCGCCGAGCGCCGATTTCGTTGCGCGCCCCGGCAGGCGGGTGCGGCGCGGTCAGCGCAGGCGCGCGTCGTAGCGCCCGGGCGCGTACTGGTGCAGCGCGCTGCGCATGCGCTTGGCCTGCTGCCGCCGGGCCCACCACCAGCCGGTGGCTCCGAGCGGGAACACGCGCGCCCCGCCCTGGTAGGGCCGCACCCGGTGCCACAGGCGCGTGCGCGGCAGCGCGACCCCGTCGGCGAACCACACCGCCACCGCCTGCTGCTTGCCGCGGCCCACGATCGCCACGTGGCGCACCTGCGCCCAGGGGATGCACCGGCGCAGCCCGCCGCGCGAGAGCACCACGCCGTCGGCGTTGATCTTCATGCGCAGCCGCGGCACGAACACGCTCAGCGCCGAGACGACCGCGGCGAGGGCGAGCAGGGCCACGCCCGCGGTGAGCAGCGGGCGCACCTCGGGGAGCACGCCGTTGTGCCGCGCGGACCAGAGCACCACGTACAGGCACAGGCCGCACAGCAGCGCGGTCAGCAGCGACGAGGCGCGTCCGGCGGTGCGGAACACCGGGCCGGGCTCGTGCGCGCGCACCGCCGGGGCGGGCGGGTGGCTCCGCTCGGCCGGTTCGGGCGCCTTCCGCTCCGGCACCGGCTGGCGCTTCGTCGCGGGACGGGCGGGCGCGGCCTGCCAGTCGCCGCGGGCGGCCTCGGGGGACGGCGCGGCGCCCTCGCCCCCGGCCGCGCCAGCAGCCCCGGCCGCGCCAGCAGGGCTGGAGGCGACGGCGGCGTGCGGGTTCGCCGCCTGCGCGTCCGAGCCGGCGGCCGCCACCTGCCGCGAACGGGTGGCGTGATCGGCGACCGCGGCGGTCAGCGCGGCCGGCAACCAGTCCTGCCCGCTGTGCAGATCACCCAGCTGGGCCACGATCGCTTCGGGGGAGGGCCGCACGTGCGGATCCTTGCTCAGGCACGCGGCCAGCAGCGGCCGCAGTTCGTCCGGAACGCCGGCGAGGTCCGGTTCGCCGTGCGCCAGGTGGTACAGCAGGGCGGCGGTGTTGTCCGCCTCGAACGGGCCGTGGCCGGCGGCGGCGAACACCAGGACCGTCCCCAGGGAGAACACGTCGCTGGCCGGGCCGACCTTCTCGCCCGTGGTCTGCTCGGGGGAGAAGAACCCCGGTGTGCCGAGGAACATGCCCGTGGCGGTGAGCGTGCTGCCGGTCATCGCGCGGGAGATGCCGAAGTCGATGACGCGCGGGCCGTCCTGGGCCAGCAGGACGTTGCCCGGTTTGAGGTCGCGGTGGACCAGGCCGCGCCGGTGGATCGCGGTCAGCGCCTCGGCGAGGCCGGCCCCCAGTGCGCGGACCGTGGGTTCGGGCAGCGGGCCGTGCTCGGCCACGGCGCCGTGCAGCGTGGGGCCGGCGACGTACTCGGTGGCCAGCCACGGTGTTTCGGCGTCCGGGTCGGCGTCGACGACGGCCGCCGTCCAGAACCCGCCGACCGAGCGGGCCATGTCCACTTCGCGGCGGAAGCGTTCCCGGAACTCGGGGTCCTCGGCGAGGTCGGGGCGCACCACCTTGACCGCCACCATGCGCCCGCCCTTGGAGCGGCCCAGGTACACGCCGCCCATGGCGCCGCGGCCGAGCCGGGCGACGAGCCGGTAGTCCCCGGCACGTTGCGGGTCGCCTGTCAGCAGCGGCTGCACGATGGTCCGTCCCTCCCGTTCAGCGGTACTCGTCCGGTTTCGAGCTTACGGTTCCGCGCACTCCGCGTCCGCACCCCGACCGCGGGACCGCCGGCGTGCGGGGCGGCGGAGCCGGGTGAATACTGCACGTGCTCGTTCCCTTTCCCGGAGTGGCACGGATGAGTATGATCCACACCACTGCGAGCGGATGGCGCCGGTGTCTGAGGGGAGGCTCGCGGTGAGCGACCAGGTGCGGCCCCCGTCCTCCGAGCCCATCCCCGCTGTGGCGCTGCGCGGGGTGGGCAAGCGGTTCCCCGGAGTGGTCGCCGTCTCCGACGTGACGCTCGAGGTCCCGCCCGGGGAGGTCCACGTCTTCGCCGGCGAGAACGGGGCTGGCAAGTCCACGCTGATGAAGCTCATCGCCCAGACCGAGCAGCCCACCAGCGGCAGCATCGCGATCGGCGGTACCCCGGTGCACTACCGCGGCCCGGCGGCGGCGCGGGGGCTGGGCGTCTCGATGGTGCACCAGGAGTTCGCCCTGGCCGGCGACCTCTCGGTGGCCGAGAACCTGTTCATCGGGCGGGAACCCGGGCGCGCGGGCTGGATCTCGCGCGCGGAGGAGCGGCGCGCCGCCCGCGAGCTGCTGCGCCGCGTGGGGCTGGAGGTCTCCCCGCAGCGGCGCGTCCGCAGCCTGTCCACGGCGCAGCAGCAGCGCGTCGAACTCGCGAAGGCCCTGGCGGTGGACGCGAGCGTGCTCATCCTCGACGAGCCGACGGCCACGCTCACCGAGCAGGAGGCCGAGGAGCTGTTCGAGCTCGTCGGCGAACTCACCGACCGGGGCATCGCCGTGCTGTACATCTCGCACCGGCTCGACGAGATCTTCCGCATCGGCGACCGGGTGACGATCATGCGCGACGGGGCGGTCGTCGCCACGCAGCCGGTGTCCGAAATGGACGAAGCGCTGCTGGTGCGCTCGATGGTCGGCCGCGACGTGGAGAACCTGTACCCGCGTTCGCAGCGCCGGACCGGCGAGGTGCGGCTGCGGGTCTCCGGGCTCTCGCGCGAGCCGCACGTCCACGACGTCTCCTTCGAGGTGCGTTCCGGGGAGATCCTCGGGCTCGCGGGCCTCGTCGGCGCCGGGCGCACCGAGCTCGCCCGCGCCGTCTTCGGCGCCGAGCTCCCCGACACCGGTGAGATCACATTGGACGGTCGACGGCTGCGGATCCGCCGCCCCGCCGACGCGATCGACGCCGGGATCGGCTACCTGACCGAGAGCCGCAAGCACGACGGGCTCGCGCTGCAGCTCGGTGTGGACAAGAACATCACCCTGGCGAACCTGCCGATGTGGCACGGCCTGATCAACCTCGGGGCGGAGCGCCGCGCGGGGCAGCGGTACCGCGACGCGCTGCGGATCCGCGCACCGTGGCTCGGCCGTCCCGTGAGCACGCTCTCCGGTGGCAACCAGCAGAAGGTCGTGCTCGCGCGGTGGCTGGAGACCGGGGCGGAGGTGCTGTTCTTCGACGAACCCGGACGGGGCATGGACGTCGGTGCGAAAGCCGAGATGTTCGGCCAGATGGACGAACTCGCGCGCCGCGGCAAAGCGGTCGTGTTCATCTCCAGCTACCTCCCCGAACTGCTCAACATGTGCGACCGCCTCCTGGTGATGCGCGGCGGGCGCATCACCGGAGAAGTCGCTCGCCAGGAGTTCTCCGAGGAACGCGTCATCGCACTCGCCACGGGAGCGAAGGACAACCATGACTGAGCAGACACCGGAACGATCCGAGAGCTTCCTCCGCGCGCTGCCCGACCGGGTCTCCGGCGCCGTGTCCCAGGTGGCCGCCGCCGGCGCGCTGATCGTCATCTTCGTCGTGCTGTCGATCGTGGCGCCGTCGTTCCTCACCGCGGACAACCTGTTCAACCTGGGCTCGCAGACCTCCGTCAACGCCGTGATGGCCATCGGCGTCACGCTGGTGATCATCACCGCCGGCATCGACCTGTCCGTCGGGTCCGTGGCCGCGCTCTCCGGCGTGACCGGGGTGCTGATCATGTCCCAGCTCGGCATGCACCCGTTGCTGGGCGTCCTCGGCGGCATCGCGATCGGCGCGTTCGCCGGGCTCGTCAACGGAGTGCTCGTGTCCGTGGTCGGGCTGCCGCCGTTCATCGCCACGCTCGGCATGCTCAGCGTCGCCCGCGGGGTCGTGCTGATCATGACGGGTGCTGTGGCGGTCTTCGGTGCGCCCGACTCGTTCCGGCTGCTCGGGCAGGGCGTCATCGGCGTGCTGCCGATCCCGATCCTGGTGATCGCGCTCGTGGCCGTCGCGGGTCACCTGGTGCTCACGCGCACGCGCCTGGGCCGCCACGCCTACGTCATGGGGTCGAACATGGAGGCGGCGCGGCTGTCCGGTGTTCCGGTGCGGCTGTACACCACCTACGTCTACGTCCTCTCCGGCGCGCTGGCCGGCCTGGGCGGCATGATCGCGGCCTCGCGGATCAACTCGGGGCAGCCGAACTTCGGCGAGGGCCTCGAGCTCGACGTCATCGCCGCGGTCGTCATCGGCGGTGCCAGCCTCATGGGCGGACGCGGCACCGTGCTCGGCTCGCTGATCGGAGCCTTCCTCGTCGCCGTCATCCGCAACGGCGCCGTCCAGCTCGACATCGGGACCTTCTACCAGAACGTGCTCATCGGCGTGATCATCTGGATCGCCGTGTGGTGGGACATCTACCAGCGCCGCAAGTTGGGGCGCGAGCCCGGATGACCGCCGGCCGCGTCCGGTCGCGGGAACGCACGGCTCGGTGAGACGGGAGGCGAGCAGATGCGCAAGTGGCAGACCCTGGCCTGCGTGCTGGCGGCGGTGCTGCTCGTCGCCGGCTGCCAGGTGAAGATCCACGAGCGATCCGGCGCGGTCGAGCCCGGCAGCGGCCCGGTGAAGGTCGCGGTCGTGCCGAAGGCCATCGGCTTCAGCTTCTGGGAGAAGGTCCGCGTCGGCGCCGAGTGCGCCGCACGCGGCCCCGGCGTGGACGTGCACTGGGACGGCGTGACCGAGGAGACCGACGTGAGCGGGCAGCAGAGCCTGCTGCAGGACCTGCTCGTGCAGGGCGACCTGGACGGACTCGTCTACGCCGCCACCGACGCGCGCGCCATGGCGCAGGTCACCGCCACGGCCGAGGAGCAGGGCACGCAGGTGGTGAACATGGACTCGGGCACCACGCCGCAGCCCGCGGACGTGCCCGTGTACGCCACGAACAACGTCGCCGCGGCCGAGCGGGGAACCGACCTGCTGGCGCAGCAGCTCGGCGGGCGGGGCAAGATCGCGCTGGTCGAGTTCCAACCCGGCACGAACACCAACGACACCCGGGTGGAGGGCTTCCAGCGCGGCCTGCGCAAGCATCTCGGCCTCGAACTCGTCGCGCGCCAGTCCAGCGAGAGCAGCTACAACACGGCGCTGCAGGTCACGCAGGACATCCTGACCGCCCACCCGGAGCTGGACGGGATCTACGCCGGCAACGAGCCCAGCGTGCTCGGCGCGGCCGAGGCCGTCCGCCAGGCGGGCCGGGCCGGGGACATCGAGATCATCGGCTGGGACACCTCGCAGGAGCAGATCGCTTCGCTGCGCGAGGGCGTGATCAGCGGTCTGATAGCGCAGAACCCCTTCGAGATGGGGCGTTCGGCCGTGCGCGCGGCGGTGGACAAGGCGCACGGTCGAACGCCCAGCCGGGACACGGACACGGGGTCCACTGTGATCACGCGCGGCAACGTCGACGCCCCGGAGGTGCAGCGGTTGCTGCACCCCGCCTGCGCGAAACCCCCGGAGTGATCCGCCGTCCACGCGCGACCCGGCGCGTGGACGAGCAGCGCGTCACCCGTGGGAGCGAGACCTGTGCGCTGGGGAAGTCGACCTCGGCGCGCCCGTTTGTGGCCGCACGGCCGCGGGTAGCTCGGCGGAGGACCGGTGCCCGGTGGGCACCCGGACGACCTCGCGGAGCTGAGCATGCGATTAACGGGATCGGAACAGCGCTCCGCCCGCCGGGGTGGGCGGTCCGCCCTGCCCGCGGTGCTGGGGGTCCTCGCGCTGCTGCTGCCGGCCCTGGTGCTGCCCGGGGCGGACAGCACGACGGGGCGCACCGGACCGGCGGGGGCGACGCGGTCGGCCGCGGTGGAGACGGCCCGGGCGACGGGGCAGGCCAGGCAGGCGGTGCGCGCGGTGGAGGCGTGGAACGCCGAGCACCCCGGGCGGGAGGTGTACGCCGCGGTGTGGGACGGCGAGACCGGGGAGTTCGCCGCCGGGCGCGGTGCTGATCGGCCGGTGCACTCGGCCTCGCTGGTCAAGCTCTTCGTCGTGGTCGACGTGCTGCGCCGCTCGCACGACGGGCTGGCGGTCTCCGAGCACGAGAGGCGGTGGATGCGCCGGGCGCTCGCCGCCAGCGACGACGAGGCGATGAACGCGCTGTGGAGCCGCTACGACGGCCGCGGCGCCGTGCGGCGCGTGACGCGGGCGGCGCACCTGACCGACACCCGTCCGCCGGCCGATCCGGCGCAGTGGGGCGAGACGCTCGTCTCCGCCCGGGACATGACCCGGCTGTACCGCTACGTCGTGCGCGCGCTGCCGAGCGCGGACCGGGAGTTCGTGCTGCGGTCGGTCGCCGCGCGGCCGGGCATCGCGGCCAGCGGGTTCGACCAGGGGTTCGGGCTGGCCCGCGTGCGCGGGGCAGCGGTCAAGCAGGGGTGGATGTGCTGCGTCGACGGCGCGATCGAAGTGCACAGTTCCGGGATGCTCGAGCAGCGCGGCCGGTTCGCGGTGACCCTGCTGTCGCGGCAGCCCAGTTCGGACGGATACGACGCCGCCCGGCAGCGCCTCGACCGGGTCGCCGAGCGCGTCGACGCCGCGCTGCCGTAGCGGGTCCGCGGTTCGCCCGCTGCGCCCGTCCGGGAGGGACCTCCTGCTCGCGCCCGGCCGCCCACCGGGAGTACGCGGTGCCGCGTCGGGGTACGCCCCGGACATGCCGGAGCTGCCGGACGTGGAGGGGTTCCGCCGCGTTGCGGCGCGTGCGACCAGGTCGCGCATCCGGTCGGTCCGGTTGCACGACTCCGCGGTGGTGCACGGTGCCTCCGCCGAGGAGTTCCGCGATGCGGTCACCGGCAGGTGCTTCGGCGATCCCGCGCGGCACGGCAAGTGGCTCATGCTGCCGACCCCTCGGGCCCGCAGGGGCACAACGACTTCCCCTGGATCATGGCGCACTTCGGCATGACCGGCAGTTTCGAGTGGCGCGCTGCCGATGAGGCCGAACACCCGCACGAACGCGTGATGTTCGCGCTCGCCGCCGAGGACGAGCGCACCGCCGAGCTGCGCTACCGGGACATGCGCAAGCTCGCCGGCCTGCACCTGGTGCGCGAGCAGGCCGGGGTCGACGCGCTGCTCGGCGAGCTCGGCCCGGACGCGCGCACGATCACGCGCGGCGAGCTCGCCGAGCGGTTGCGGGGATCGCGCAAGCAGATCAAACCCGTGCTGATGGATCAGGCGGTGCTGGCCGGGCTGGGCAACCTCACCGTCGACGAGATCCTCTGGCGGGCGCGCACCCCGCCGCACCGCGCGGCCGGACGGCTGTCCCAGGCGCAGATCGGCCAGCTGCACCGGGCGATCGCCGGGGTGCTCGGTCCCGCGGTGCGCGCGGGCCGGGTTCCCGCCGGGGGCTCCTGGCTGACCGGCCAGCGCGACGAGGCGGACGCGGTCTGCCCCCGGTGCGGGAACGGCCTGTCGCGCGCCCGGGTGGGCGGGCGCAGCACCGTGTGGTGCCCCCGCTGCCAGCCGGACGAGTAGACCGGGGTGGCCGCGATGCGCTCGGATGTGGTGTGCTCGCGCGTGGTTTACCCGTGAGTAACCGCATGGTTTGCCATGATCTGCGGCGCAGCACGCCGCAGGCGCGTACGGAAGGGGATGCACTGGTGAGCGAGATTGCACGCCTGGGAGTTGTCGGCGGCGGACAGATGGGCGCGGGCATCGCCGAGGTGGGAGCCCGCTCGGGCGCGGACGTCGTCGTCCGCGAGATCAACGACGAAGCCGCGGAGGCCGCCGCGGAGCGGATCGCGAAGTCGCTGGACAAGGCGGTCAAGGCGGGCAAGCTCGCCGAGGGGGACCGGGACGCGGCGCTCGGCCGGCTGCGGTTCGTCACCGGCACGTCCGAGCTGGCGGACCGGCAGCTGGTGATCGAGGCCGCCTCGGAGGACGAGTCCGTCAAGCTCGACCTGTTCCGCGAGCTGGACTCGGTGGTCGCCGGCGAGGCGATCCTGGCGTCGAACACCTCGTCGATCCCGATCTCGAAGCTGGCGGGCGCGACGGGGCGTCCGGAGCAGGTTCTCGGTGTCCACTTCTTCAACCCGGTGCCCGTGCTGCACCTCGTCGAACTCGTGCCGAGCGCGCTGACCGGGGCCGGCACGATCGACGCGGCCCGGGCGTTCGCCACCGAGCAGCTGGGCAAGCGGGTCATCCAGGCCCGGGACCGCGCCGGGTTCATCGTCAACGCGCTGCTCACGCCGTACCTGCTCTCGGCGATCCGGATGTACGAGAACGGCATGGCCACCGCCGAGGACATCGACGCGGGCATGGTCCACGGCTGCGCCCACCCCATGGGTCCGTTGACGCTGGCCGACATGGTCGGGCTCGACACGCTCAAGGCGATCGCGGACTGCCTGCACGAGGAGTTCGGCGAGCCGCAGTACGCCGCCCCGCCGCTGCTGCGGCGGATGGTCGAGGCCGGGCTCACCGGCAAGAAGTCCGGCCGCGGTTTCTACGAGCACTGAGCGGGTCCGCGGCGCCGCGGACCGGGCCCGTCCCGCGGGACGGGCCCGGTCCCGCGTTTCGCGCGATGTTGACCGCGGGGCCACGAACTGTATATTGGATCCAACTTTCGGCGAGGACGAACGGCCGAGGGCGCTCGTGCGCCGGAGCCGCAGCGCCGGGTGCACCGGCACCGGGGAGGTGAGTCACCGTGCCCGCAGCGCAGCCCATGGCAGGCCTCGTGGTCGCGGACTTCAGCAGGGTCCTCGCGGGGCCCTACGCGACGATGCTGCTGGCCGACCTCGGCGCCACGGTGATCAAGGTGGAGCGGCCGGGGACCGGTGACGACACCCGCAGCTGGGGTCCACCGTGGACGGAGCGCGAGTCGTCCTACTTCGAGGCGCTCAACCGCGGCAAGCGCAGCGTCACCCTCGACTTCGAGGATCCGGGCGACCGGGCGCTCGCCCGCGAGCTCGTCCGGCGCGCCGACGTCCTCGTGGAGAACTTCCGCCCCGGTTCGCTGCAGCGGTACGGCCTGGACTACGGCAGCGCGAGCGAGCTCAACCCGGGACTGCTCTACACCTCCATCTCGGGCTTCGGCAGCACCGAGGGGGCGGACCTGCCCGGCTACGACTTCGTCGTGCAGGCCGTGGGAGGCCTGATGAGCATCACCGGCGCACCGGAGGGCCCGCCGACGAAGGTCGGCGTGGCGCTGGTCGACGTGCTCACCGGCAAGGATGCAGCGCTGGGCATCATGGCCGCGCTGCGCCAGCGGGAGAGCACCGGTCGCGGCCAGCACATCGAGGTCAACCTGCTGTCCAGCCTGCTGGGCGGGCTGGTCAACCAGCTCAGCGGGTACCTGGCCACGGGCGAGAGCCCGGATCGGATGGGCAACCGCCACCCCAGCGTCGCGCCGTACGAAACGCTGCGCTGCGCGGACGCCCACCTGGCCGTGGCCGTGGGCAACGACGCGCAGTTCCGCCGCCTGACCGACACCCTGGGGCTGGTGTGGATGGCCGACGACCCGCGGTTCTGCTCGAACGCGCAGCGCGTGGCCAACCGCGAGGAGCTCGTGGCGGAGCTGGAGAACGTGCTCGGCGCCCGCGCGGCCGCGGACTGGCAGCAGCGGCTGAGCCTGGTGGGCGTGGCCTGCGGAACGGTCAACGATCTCGCCGGCGCTGTCGACCACGCCGAAACCCTGGGGCTTCGGCCCACCGTGCGCCAGGAGGGCGCGAGCCCGCAGGCGCGCATGCCCATCGACTTCTCCGAGTACGACGCGCGGCTCGACGAGACCCTCGCACCGCCGCGGCTCGGTGAGCACAATGACGACATCCGGTCCTGGCTTGCGCAGGAGGTCCCCGGGAACGGCTCCGGGCCCGCGGCGGGCTTCGGGGAACCGTTCGCGGGGACCACGACGAGGAGGCACCGATCATGAGCGGCAGCGGCAAGAAGCCCCCCTTCGACCCCGACGACCCGCTGGGCATCGACGCCGAGCTCAGCACCGAGCAGCTCGCGATGCGCTCCTCGGTCCGCGCGCTGTGCCGCGACTACGTCGACGAGCACATCGGCGAGTGGTTCGAGAGCGGCGAGTTCCCGCGCGTGCGCGAGATCGCCCGGGAACTCGGCAAGCTCGGCGTGCTCGGCATGCACCTGGAAGGCTACGGCTGCGCCGGGATGTCCGCAGTGGACTACGGCGTGGTCTGCGCCGAGCTCGAGGCGTGCGATTCGGGGCTGCGCTCGCTCGTGTCGGTGCAGGGCTCGCTGGCGATGTACGCGATCTGGCGCTGGGGATCCGAGGAGCACAAGCAGCAGTGGTTGCCGGCGATGGCCTCCGGCGAAGCGCTCGGCTGCTTCGGGCTGACCGAACCGGACCACGGTTCCGACCCGGGGGCGATGCGCACCGCGGCGCGCCGCGACGGCGGCGAGTGGGTGATCAACGGCCGCAAGATGTGGATCACCAACGGCAGCGTCGCGGACGTCGCGGTGGTGTGGGCCGCCACGGAGGACGGTGTGCGCGGGTTCGTCGTGCCGACGGACACCCCGGGGTTCTCCGCGCCGGAGATCAAGCACAAGCTCTCCCTGCGCGCCTCGGTGACCAGCGAGCTCGTGCTGGACGACGTCCGCGTGCCGGATGCGGCGATGCTGCCGGAGGCCACCGGGCTCGGTGGTCCGCTGAGCTGCCTGAACGAGGCGCGCTACGGCATCGTCTGGGGCTCGACGGGCGCGGGCGAGGCCTGCCTGCGCGCCGCGCGCGACTACGCCGCGCAGCGCGAGCAGTTCGGCCGCCCCATCGCGGGGTTCCAGCTGACGCAGCAGAAGCTGGCCGACATGGCGGTGCGCGTGCAGAACGGGCGGCTGCTGGCGCTGCACCTCGGCAAGCGCAAGGACGCCGGTACGTTGCTGCCGCAGCAGATCAGCTTCGGCAAGCTGGACAACGTGCGCGGGGCCGTCGAGGTGGCCCGCACCGCCCGCACGATCCTCGGGGCCAACGGGATCTCCCTGGAGTACCCCGTGATCCGGCACATGACCAACCTCGAGTCGGTGCTCACCTACGAGGGAACCCCCGAGATGCACACGTTGACGATCGGGCAGGCGCTCACCGGCGAGTCCGCGTTCCGCGGTTGAGGGGGTCCGCGGAACGGCCGGCGTCGTGGCTCGGGTAGGGGCCTCCGGCGAGGCGATGCCGGAGAACCCCCGTCGGGTCGGCCTGCGTGCGTGGGAAAGAAGCGGCTTCGCCGCTTGCCCGACGGGCAGGGGCGGCCGGGCACGCGGCCACCGATCCGCGCGCGGAGTTCCTAGCGCAGCACCGGTGGCAGCGCGCGGTGCACCCAGTCGCTGGCCTGCTCGTAGGCGTGGCCGAGCCGCAGCAGTGACCACTCGTCGTGGTCCGGTCCGATGACCTGCACGCCCATCGGCAGGCCGTTCCGGAAGCCCGCGGGCAGGTTCAGCACGGGGTGCCCGGACAGCGTCCAGGGGGCGACGATCTCCATCCACCGGTGGTAGGTGTCCATCGGCACGCCGGCGATCTCCTCCGGATACCGCTGCGCGGCGTCGAACGGGAACACTTGCGCGCTCGGCGCGAGCAGGAAGTCGTAGTGGTCGAACAGCGCGTCGACCGCGGCGTGCCAGTCGCTGCGCCCCTGCAGGGCCCGCGCGACGTCGGCGGTGCTCAGCCGCTCGTACCCGGCGAGCTCGTAGCGCAGCTCGGGCTTGGTGGCCTCCAGCGCGGTGGTGTCCACGCCCGCCCACTGCATGCCGAGCATCCAGTGCCGCCACAGCAGGAAGGTCTCCCAGGCCTGCTCGGGCGGCGGGGGGTCGGTCACCGGTTCGACGGTGCAGCCGATCTCGTGGAAGGTGGCGAAGCTGTCCCGGCACACCTCGAGCACGCCCGGTTCGGTCGGGATCTTCCCGCCGAAATCGCCGATCCACCCGATGCGCGTGCCGCCGGGTTCGGAGTGCAGGGGTGCGGCGAACGCGGCCGGGTCGTCGCGCAGGCTCATCGGCGCACCCCGGTCCGGACCGGCCATCGTGGACAGGAGCATGGCGATGTCGCGCACCGTCCGCCCCATCGGTCCGGTCACCGCCGGGTTGCTGACGAACCCCGGGGCGGGCACGCGCCCGAAACCGGGGCGCAGCGAGACCACGTTGCAGTAGGCCGCCGGATTGCGCAGCGACCCCATGAAGTCGCTGCCGTCGGCCACGGGCAGCATCCGCGCGGCCAGCGCCGCCGCGGCGCCTCCGCTGCTGCCGCCGGCCGCGCGGGTGCGGTCGTAGGGGTTGGTGGTGGTGCCGAAGGCGCTGTTGAACGTGTGCGAGCCGAGCCCGGCCTCGGGGACGTTCGTCTTGCCGATGATGATGCCGCCGGCGGCCCGGATGCGCCGGACGAACGGGTCGTCCGCCTTGGCGGTCTCGCCGAGGAAGGCGGGGAATCCCCCGGTGGTGGGGAACCCCTCGGCGTGGGAGAGGTCCTTGATCGCCATCGGGAGGCCGTGCAGCCAGCCGCGGTGCTCACCGCGGGCGAGTTCCTCGTCGCAGCGGCGCGCCTCGTGCAGCAGGGACTCGGTGTCGGCCCTGCTGACGATCGCGCCGAGGTGCGGGTTCAGCGCGTCGATCTGCTCCAGGTGGGCGCGCATGACCTCCGCGCAGGAGATGTCCCGCCGCCGGATCGACCAGGACAGCTCCACCGCGTCGAGCAGGACCGGTTCGGGGACGAGGGACGAGGGGATGCCGGATCCCGGATCGACGTCCACCGCTGACCTCCACAGCTCGGCACTGTCGGAGTCGACCTTGACCCGCCCGGTGCGGCCGAGTCAATCGGCGTGACGCGCATCACTGCGCCCGAGGAGGCCTGCATCACGTTAGCGTTGCTAAGCGCAGCCGGGCGGGCGCAGGCTGGAGCGGGGCGGGCGTGGTGCGCCCGCCCCTGTCTGTCCACTGTGGTCAGAAAGGTGACCTCCGCGGGCGTGCACCGGTGCGGCCGGCGGACGCCGCCGAGGCCGCGGGAGGAGGCGCATGTCGACCGCGATCCTCGACCGGCGGCGGTCGTTCCCCGTCGGTCCGGCGCGCGTGCTCTCCGCGGTGGCCGGTGTCGTCACCGCCGGCGTGCTCCCCGTGTTCCTCGTCGGCGGCCTCGCCGTCCAGCTCCAGCACGACCTCGGCTTCGGCGCGGCGCTGCTCGGCATCGCCACCGCCGGTTTCTTCGGCGTGGCCGCGGCGGCCTCGCGCGGCATGGGGTGGTTCGTCGAACGCATCGGCGCGCGGCGCGGCATGCGCCTGGCCGCGCTGGGAAGCGGCGCGTGCCTGCTCGCGCTGGCGCCGGCCACCAACGAGGTCTGGCTGCTGGCGGTGCTGTGGCTCTCCGGGCTGCCGAACGCGCTGGGCCAACCCGCGTCGAACCTGCTCATCGCGCAGGGTGTCCCGCAGCACCGGCGCGGCACGGGATTCGGGGTCAAGCAGTCCTCCATCCCGGCGGCCACGCTGCTCGCCGGCATCGCCGTGCCCGCGATCGCGCTGACCATCGGGTGGCGCTGGGTGTTCGTCTCGGCCGGAGTGCTGGCCCTGCTCGCCGCCGCGGTCGTTCCCGGGGGGCCGCGGGCCGAGCGCTCCGCCACCGGGGGCGGAGCTCGGCGGGGACGTCCCGCGGGGCTGCTGCGCCCGCTGCTGCTGCTGGCGATCGCGGGCGGGCTCGCCTCGGCGGCCGCCAACGCGCTCGGCGCGTTCGTGACGACCACGGCGGTGGACGTCGGCTTCGCCCCCGCCGCGGCCGGGCTGGTGCTGTCCCTCGGTTCGCTGGTGGGCCTGTCCGTGCGCCTGCTCGCCGGGATCGCGGCCGACCGCACCGCACCGGACCTGGTGCGGGTGATCACGGTGATGCTCGTCGGCGGCTCGATCGGGTACGGCTGCATGGCGGTGCCCGTCCCCGCGGTGTTCCTCGTGGGCGTGGCCGTGGCGTTCGGCGCCGGGTGGGCCTGGCCGGGCCTGCTGAACTTCGCCGTGGCCACGATCGCCCCGGGCCGCGTCGCCAGCGCCACCTCGTTCACCCAGACCGGGATCTACCTCGGCGGCAGCCTCGGCCCGCTGCTGTTCGGCGTGCTGGCCCAGCACGGCGGGACCTCCTGGGCGTGGTGCGCCGCCGGTGCCGCCGCGCTCCTCGCCGCCGGGCTGCTGCTGTTCGTCCCGCGCTCGCGCGGTTGACCCGGCCGGGTGGGGTCCGGCCCGCGGCGTTGCCGTTGCTCGTGCGCGCGTACCAGGATGGAGCCGGTCTGCCGTCCGGGGACGGCTCGGGAGCGCACTGCGCCGCTGCTGGGGAACGAACCGGCCCGGTGAGCGGGGTCGCCCGGGCGGACGAGGCCGCCCGAGCGGACGAGGAGGACGCGTGACGCGAGTGCGCGGTGTCGTGGCCACGGGCAAGCAGCAACCGGCGCAGATCGTGGCGATCGAGGTACCCGACCCCGGTCCGGGAGAGGCCCTCGTCCGCGTGCAGGCCTGCGGGGTGTGCCACACGGACCTGAGCTACCGCGACGGCGGAGTCAGCGACGAGTACCCGTTCCTGCTGGGGCACGAGGCGGCCGGCGTGGTCGAGGCCGTCGGCGAGGGCGTCACCCAGCTCGCGCCCGGGGACTTCGCGGTGCTCAACTGGCGGGCCGTGTGCGGCGTCTGCCGCGCCTGCAAGCGCGGTCGTCCGCAGCTGTGCTTCGACACCCGCAACGCGCACCAGTCGATGACGCTCGAGGACGGCACCCCGCTGTCCCCGGCGCTGGGCATCGGAGCGTTCGCGGAGAAGACCCTGGTCCACGCCGGGCAGTGCACCAAGGTCGACCCGCAGGCCGACCCCGCGGTGGTCTGCCTGCTCGGTTGCGGCGTGATGGCCGGGATCGGCTCGGCGATGAACACCGGCCGGGTCGGCCCGTCGGACACGGTCGCCGTCATCGGCTGCGGCGGCGTCGGGGACGGTGCCATCGCCGGGGCGGACATCGCCGGTGCGCGGCGGATCATCGCCGTCGACAAGGACCCGCGCAAGCTCGACTGGGCGCGCGCGTTCGGCGCCACCCACGCGGTCAACGCCGGCCGGCAGGACACCCCCGCGGCGGTCCGGGAACTGAGCGGCGGGTTCGGCGCGGACGTGGTCATCGACGCGGTCGGAACACCGCAGACGTTCACCCAGGCGTTCTACGCGCGCGACTTCGCGGGCACCCTCGTGCTCGTCGGGGTTCCGCACCAGGACACGCGCCTGGACCTGGAGTTCCTCGACGTGTTCGCCCGCGGCGGTGCGGTCAAGCCGAGCTGGTACGGCGACTGCCTGCCGGAACGCGACTTCCCGATGTTGACCGAACTCCACGAACAAGGACGGCTGCCGTTGCAGGAATTCGTCAGCGAACGCATCGCGCTGGACGGGGTGGAGGACGCCTTCGCCAAGATGGAACGCGGGGAGGTCCTGCGCTCGGTGGTGGTGCTGTGATGGCCCCGCGCATCGACCACACCACGACCTCAGGGGTCTTCTCCCTCGACGGCCAGTCGTTCGACGTGGACAACAACGCCTGGGTGCTCGGCGACGAGCGGGAGTGCGTCGTCATCGACGTGCCGCACGACGCGCAGGCCGTCCGCGGTCTCGTCGGCGAGCGCACCGTGCGCGCCGTGCTGTGCACCCACGCGCACGACGACCACGTCCGCGCCGCGCCCGAGCTGGCCGACGCGGTCGGCGCGCCGCTGCACCTGCACCCGGACGACCTCGTGCTCTGGCGGATGACCCACCCGGACCGCGAACCCGACCGGGAACTGGCCGACGGGCAGCGGCTCGAACTCGCCGGCTCGACGATCGAGGTGGTGCACACCCCGGGGCACGCGCCCGGTGCGGTGTGCTTCTCCGCGCCCGAGCTGGGGACCGTCTTCACCGGCGACACGCTCTTCGCGGGCGGTCCGGGCGCGACCGGTCGGTCCTATTCGGACTTCGACGTGCTGATCGGCTCCATCCGCGACCGGTTGCTGTCCCTGCCCGGCAGCACCGTCGTGCGTCCCGGCCACGGCGAGAACGGCACGATCGGCCACGCGCGGGAGAACATCGCCGACTGGGCCGCCCGCGGCTGGTAGCCGAGGCGCTGCCCGGCCCGGCGGGCCCGTGCGGTGTAATGGGAGCATGAGCTCACAGGAACCGCTGCGGGTGGGACTGATCGGCTTCGGCGTGGCTGGCGGGGGCTTCCACGCCCCCCTGATCGCCGCCGATCCCGACCTGCGCCTCGACGTCGTGGTCACCGCCAACGCAGAACGCGCCGAGCAGGTGCGCACCCGGCACCCGGATGCCGAGGTCGTCGGCGACGTGGACGAGCTGCTGGCGCGCGGTGAGCGGCTCGACCTCGTCGTGGTCGCCAGCCCCAATCGCGCGCACTGCGCCCACACCCGCGCGGTGCTCGAAGCGGGCCTGCCCGCCGTGGTGGACAAGCCCTTCGTGCCCACCGCCGCCGAGGGGCGCGATCTCATCGACCTGGCCGGCCAGCGCGACCTGCTGCTGACCGTGTTCCAGAACCGCCGGTGGGACAACGACATGCGCACGGTGCGGTCCCTGGTGGAGGAGAACGCGCTCGGCGAGGTGCAACGGTTCGAATCCCGGTTCGAGCGCTGGGTGCCCACGCCCAAACCCGGCTGGCGGGAGTCCGGGGGCGCCGAGGAGGCCGGCGGCGTGCTCTACGACCTCGGCAGCCACCTCATCGACCAGGCGCTGACCTTGTTCGGACCGGTCGCCGCCGTGTACGCCGAGATCGACTACCGCCGCCCGGACGTCGAGGTCGACGACGACGCGTTCCTCGCGCTGACGCACACCAGCGGCGTGCGGTCCCACCTGTGGATGAGCAAGACGACCGCGCAGTCCGGTCCGCGGTTCCGCGTGCTCGGTTCCGAGGCGGGCTACGTCAAGAGCGGTTTCGACCCGCAGGAGGACGCGCTGCGCGCCGGGCACCGCCCCGACGGGGCGGACGACTGGGGCGCGGAACCGACCGAGTCGTGGGGCGTGCTCGGCACGGACCACGACCGGCGCCCGGTGCACACGCTGCGGGGCGACTACCCGGCGTTCTACAGCGCCGTCGCCCACGCGGTCCGCACCGGCGGAGCCCCACCGGTCGATCCGGCCGACGCGGTGGCCGGCCTGGACGTCGTCTCCGCCGCGCGCCGCGCCGCGGCGGAGACGACGGTGGAGCGCCTCGTGTGAGACCGGAAGCCCCCGTGCGGGACCGGAAGCCGCGGAGCGAGCGGATCACCGTCCCCGGGGGGCGGGTTCCGCGTTCACCGCGCCGCTTCCGGTTCGCCGGCCGCTGCCGGGGCGGGGGAGTGGTGGACGGTCACCGCGGTCAGCGCGTCGCGACCGGAGTCGCACTCGTCCGAGGACTGCTCCTGCTCGGCCGGGTGCTCGTCCTCCGGGGCACCTCCCTCCGCGTCCCACGGCGAGTCCTCCGCCGCCGCAGCGCCCTGCTCGGGGATCGCGCCGTCCTCCGCTTCGGGTGGTTCTCCGACCGGTTGCGAGGTGTCGACGGCGCTCGTGGTGCGGTCGATCAGGGAATACAGGCTTGCCGCCGTGATCGGGATGAGCCCGGCCAGGATGACGATCACGATATCCACCGCAGCCACTTCGCCTTTCACCTCACTTCGACCAGTCGTCGTGTTCACGGGAAACCCGACGCGATGACGTGATCATCCATTCGCGACCACGCTCGTCTATCGCAACGGGGAGGGGGAGTGTTACCGAACTTCGTTGGCCCGCACGCGGATTCACCGTCGAGGCGTTCTCCGGACAGCACGGCTCGCCTCGATGTTGCGGGGCGGTGGTCGACCGCCGCAGCACACACCGAGCTCCGTGAAATGTGAAAGTGATATCCGTTGGAACGGTTCGGCGAAGGCCGGAACAGTTCCCACTGTGCCATACAGCAATGTGCTGCGCCACCAGCGGGTTCGTCCGTTTGCGGTGGTCAGTGCGCCGCATTCGCCCCTATGCGCACTGCATTCGATTTGTCGCGCTCCGTGGCTCCCCGGGATGCGCGAGTGCGGTGGTGCACCGCTTTTCGCGGATTTCCGTTTCGCGAATAGTGCTTTTTGGCAAGGACTTTCGTCCTCCCGGCGCCGGCGGGCGACGTCCGGGACGTCCCCTCCGCTCCGCGGTGCGCGGTTTCGTCCGGTGAACGCGCGGCGAACTGCCGGCCGGGGCCTCGTGAACGCGGGGTGCGCCGCGCGGTGGTGAGCGCGCTCCTCGGAGCGGGTGCGCACCCCGGTTTCACCCCTCAGGGGTGATACGACTCACCCCCTCCTGAAGGTGCGGGCTCGTCGCGCCGCGCAGCTGCTCGCCGCAGCACCGGCAGCTGGTGACCGCGCCGCCCGGCGGCGCGCACCCGTTCGGGTGGGGCAGCGCGACCCCCGCCCGACCGGGCGTTCCGCGGTGCGTGCCACCGCACGCACCGCGGAACCGGTGCGGACTCACATCAGGGCGCACACCCCGTAGGCGGGCCGGTTCGGCGCCGCGGTGGGCTCCTGCTCGGGTGCGGTGCAGCCGGTGCGGGTGAACGTGCCGCCGACCTCGAGGTAGGTCTCCCAGTACTGCGGGGCCTCCGCGAAGTTCGGCTCCATCGTGCTCTGCCGCAGCGCCACGTCCGGCCGGTCGTTGCGGTCCAGCGACACCAGCGCCGCACCGCCCGCGGCCCCGGTGATCTCGTCGGTGACTTCGATGCCCCCGTTGCCGGTGAGCAGCAACGACTTCGCGCCGCTGGAGTGCGCTCCGGTGCTGTAGGTGATCGCGCAGCGCTGCGCGTCGTTCTCCCAGCCGCAGGCGGCGTCGGTGAGCACCTCGTGCTCCAGCGTCGTCGCGTCCTGTCGCGCGCCGTTCGCGTAGTAGACCAGGTGGCTGCTCAGCGAGTCCTCCGAACGCCAGCCGACCAGGCGGGCGCTGTTCGGCAGCTCCAGGTCCACGGCGCGCTCGCAGTCCGGGCCGCACTGCGGCGGCGGGGTGACCGCGGCCGTCTCGGCCGGGGCGGGGGCGGTCCCGACCGCCGGCTCCGCCGGGGCGGGGGCCGTCCCGACCGCGCTCGCGACCGGCGCGCACACCGTCGTCAGCGTTCCGGCCATGACCAACCCCACGCTCGTGGCGAATGCGCGGAAACGCATGCTGCTCCTCCTTCGACCGGCGCCCCGGTCGTCGCTCTCGTCTGCTCTCACCCGTCGAGACGGGATCGAGATCGCCGGGGTTGCTTCCGCCGCGCGGTCGTTACCGTTTCGTGTCCGAAACGACGCGCAGCGTCAGCGATCAGCATACGGTCCGGGCGGCGCGGTGTGATCACGCAGGAGGGTGTTCCTCCCGTTCCGGGTTTTCCACCGGAATGGAGCACCCCGCGGGGTCCGGTTTTTCCTGAATCGCATTCGGTATTGTGGTGTTTCCGCGAGGCGGACGACGAGGCGGCGGTGTCCGGCGACGCGCCGCCCGGTCCGACCCTCCCCGGCGGGAGGCCCGTCCCCGTAAGAGGGCGCGGCGCCGTCTCGTAGTATGCGTGATCCGGTGCCGGTCGCCGCGCGAGTCGGGAAGCGCCGACGAGGCGGAGCAGGGCATCGCCGGCGGACACCGAGAACGGGAGGTCCTGGGTGAATCGGCGGGGTTTTCTGCTCGCCGCGTCCGCGGCCGTCGTGGGCGGCGGCGTGACGCTGGGCTTGAACCGCACGTCCGCCGAGACCAGCGGAACGCTGCGCATGAACGTTCCCATGCGCAGCGAGATCCTGGGCATGGACGTGCTGCACACCGTGTACCTGCCGCCCGATCACTCCCCCGAGGACGCCCCGCCCGTGCTCTACCTGCTGCACGGCGGCACCACCGACGACAACACCACCTGGGCGCGCTCCGGTGACCTGAAGGCCACGCTGGACACGATGATCTCGGCCCGCCGCATCCCACCGGTGGCCGTGCTCTGCCCCGACGCCCGGCGCGACCCCAGCGCGCTCGCCGACCGGCAGCCCCGCACCTACTACATGAACGACCTGGACGGGCAGTTCCGCTGGGAGGACATGTTCGTCCGGGAGTTCATCCCGAAGCTGGAGGAGCACTACGGCGTCGGCGGGCACCAGGCCAAGCGTGCGATCTCGGGGTATTCCATGGGCGGCTACGGCGCCCTGCTGTACGCCACCCTGTACCCCTCGACGTTCGTCGCTGCGGCGGGCTTGAGCTCCTCGCACCGCACCGACGAGCAGCTCGTGGAGATGTCGCAGGAGCAGTACGAGCAGCTGTTCGGCGAGGCGTGGGGCTACGGCCTCGAAGGGGAGGAGCGGCTCAACGAGCACGAGCGGCACTACAACCTCGTCGACATCATCCACCGCACCCCGCCGGAGCGGCTGCGCACCACCGGTTTCTACCTCGACGTGGGCAGCAGCGACGAGCCCGCGCTCGCCGCCAACGCCGAGCTGCGCGAAGCCTTCACCGACCAGCGCGTCGACCACGAGTTCGCGACCCACCCGGGTGCGCACGACTGGGACTTCTGGCGCGGCGCGCTCAGCCGCGTGCTGGAGTTCGCGGCCCGCCGGTTCCCCGACTCCACCACCGGCAGCTTCCTGTTCGAAGGGCTGTGACGCGCGGACGAGCACGGCGGTGCGGGAACTCGGCGCCCGGTCGGTTCGTTGTCCGTGCATGACACCCGGTGACCGGCTCGGCGCCGTCGATCCGGAGACGGCCCGCGCCCGCCTGTCCGAGCAGCGCGCGGAGACCGGCGCGCGGATCGACGCGCTGCAGCGCCACGTGGCCTCGATCCTCGAGACCTCCGAGTGGACCAGCCACGACGACGAGCACGACCCCGAGGGCAGCACGCTGGCCTTCGAGCGCGCGCAGCTGCAGGGGTTGCTCGACGACGCGCGCCGCGAGCTGCGGGAGCTCGACGAGGCCGAGCGGCGCCTGCAGGCGGGCACGTACGGCACGTGCGAACGCTGCTCCGGCGCGATCGGTCCGCAGCGACTCGAGGCGCTGCCGGCCGCGCGCGTGTGCGTCTCCTGCGCCTCGGCGCGCCGCTGACGCCTGCTGCCCCGACCTCCCGCCCCGCACAGGGGCGGGAGCAGCGTGCTCGGGGGCCCTCCTCGCGCGGCGGCGCCGGAGAACCCCCAGCGGGGCGTGCTGCGCACGCGGGGAGGAGGCGGCTGCGCCGCTTGCCGGCGGACCGGTGCGGCCGAGCACGCGGCCGCCGATCCGCGGTCACCTAGGATGGGAAGGCAGCGCAGCACGCCGGAAGGAGACCGCGTGACCTCGGCCCGCCCGTCACCCGCGGGGCGCCACGACCCGCAGCGGTGCGAGTTCGCCAGCGACAACTACTCCGGGATCCACCCCGAGGTGCTGGAGGCGATCCAGCGGGCCAACGGGGGGCACCAGGTCGCCTACGGCGAGGACGTCTACAGCGCGCACCTGGGCGAGGTCTTCCGCGCCCGCTTCGGGGCGACCGCCGAGGCGTACTGCGTGTTCAACGGCACCGGGGCGAACGTCGTCGCGCTGCAGGCCATGACGGAGCGCTGGCAGTCGGTGCTGTGCGCCGAGGGCGCGCACATCAACACCGACGAGTGCGGTGCGCCCGAGCGGATCGGCGGGGTGAAACTGCTGCCCGTCCCGACCGAGGACGGCAAGCTCCGCCCGGAGGACGTCGACCGGTGCGCCGCCGGGATCGGCGACGCGCACCGGGCCCAGCCGGCGGTCGTGTCCCTCACCCAGCCCACCGAGGGCGGTGCCTGCTACTCGCCGGAGGAACTGCGGGCCCTGTGCACCCGCGCGCACGAGCGGGGCATGGCGGTGCACGTGGACGGCGCGCGGTTGCCGAACGCCGCCGCAGCGCTCGGCGCGGACCTGGCCGCGCTGACCGCTGACGCGGGCGTGGACGTCGTGTCGTTCGGCGGCACGAAGAACGGGACCATGTGCGGCGACGCGGTGGTCGTGCTCGCTCCCGGGGCAGTGCGCGGGGTCGAGTACCTGCGGAAGTCCTCGATGCAGCTGGCCTCGAAGATGCGGTTCCTGTCGGTGCAGTTCGAGGCATTGCTCGCCGGCGACCTGTGGTTGCGCAACGCCCGCCACGCCAACGCCATGGCCCGCAGGCTCGCCGACGCGGTGCGCGCGCTCCCCGGCGTGCGCCTGGTGCGCGAACCCGAGGTGAACTCGGTGTTCGCCGTGCTGCCGCGGGAGGTGACCGAACGCCTGCAGAAGCGCTTCCGCTTCTACACGTGGGACGAGCGCACCGGCGAAGTCCGCTGGATGACGACGTTCGACACCACCGAGTCCGCTGTGGACGAATTCGCCGCAGCGCTGGCCGAGGAGCTGCGCGCCCACGAGGCGCAGTAGCCCTCCCGCGGCCCGGGCGCCGCGTCCCCGCATCCCCGTGGTGCACCTCACCTGACCCCGTCTGCGCAGCTCAGCGGTTCCGCGGGCGGAGCTTTCAGCGCGTTCCCAGGTGGCTCGCACAGTCCTCGCACCTCCATCCGGCCTGCTGGGAGGTGTCGGACCGCAACAGGAACGAGGTGCGGGGATGGATCGCGCGAGAGCGGAAACCAGCGGGAGCACCACCGAGCGGGCTGACCGGCGAACGGCGACCGTCGACGTGGTGATCCCGGTCCACAACGAGGAACGGGCGCTGCCCGGCAGCGTGCGGACCCTGAGCGCCCACCTGGGCGAGCGGTTCCCGTTCCGCTGGAGCATCACGATCGCCGACAACGCCAGCACCGACCGCACGGCGCACGTGGCGCACGACCTGGCCGCCTCGCTGGCGAACGTGCGCGTGCTGCGCCTCGACCGGAAAGGGCGCGGACTCGCGCTGCGCACCGCCTGGGGCTACAGCGACGCCGACGTCGTCGCCTACATGGACGTCGACCTGTCCACCGGGCTCGACGCGCTGCTGCCGCTGGTCGCCCCGCTGGTCAACGGCCACTCCGACGTGGCGGTCGGGTCGCGCCTCGCGCCCGGGGCGCGCACCGTGCGCGGTGGCAAGCGGGAAATCGTCTCGCGCGGCTACAACGCGTTGATCCGGTGGACCCACGGCGCGCGGTTCACCGACGCGCAGTGCGGTTTCAAGGCCGCGCGGACCGCGGCGGTGCGGCCCGTGCTGGAGCGGGTCGTCGACGACTCGTGGTTCTTCGACACGGAACTGCTGCTGCTCGCCGAGCACAACGGGTTGCGCGTGCACGAGGTACCGGTGGAGTGGGTCGAGGACCTCGACTCCCGCGTGGAAGTCGCCAGAACCGCGTTCGACGACGTCAAAGGGCTGCTGCGGGTGGCGCGCGCCAAGGCGGGCGGAACCGCCCGCGTCCCCGGCCTTCCCGCGCGCGGCGCCCCCGAACCGGCGCATCCGCGGGCGGTGCTCGCCGAACGCTCCACCGGACTGCTGTGGCAGGTCTTCTCGTTCGGCGTCATCGGGGTGGTCTCCACGGCGATCACCGCAGCCGCCTACGCCGTGCTGCGCGCGTGGTGGCCCCCGCTGCTGGCGAACTTCGCCGCGCTCGTGGCGACCGCGCTGTGGAACACCGAGGCGAACCGCCGGTACACGTTCCTGCGGCGGTCCGCGCCCTCGGGCAGGGCGCACCTGCAGGGGCTGGTGGTGTTCGCCCTGCACTTCCTCGTCACCTCCGGGGCGCTGCTGCTCCTGCGCGGATTCGCGCCGGACGCCCCGCGGGTGCTGGAAGTGCTCGTGGTCGTCGTCTCCTCGGTGCTCGGCACGGGGCTGCGCTTCGTGCTGCTGCGCTCGTGGGTGTTCGCCTCGAAGGACGAGGGGGAAGTGTGACAGCGGTTTCGGAAACGCCGGGCGCCGCGCGGCAGCGGTGCGGACGGCGGAGCGGACCGCCCCGGTGGGAACCGTGGGCGCTGGTGGCGGTCTGCGCGCTCGCCGGTGCGCTGTACCTGTGGGGCATCGGCGACTCGTGGGGCAACACCTACTACTCGGCGGCCGTGCGCTCGATGTCGCAGAGCTTCGAGAACTTCTTCTTCGGGTCCTTCGACGCGGCCGGCGTGATCACAGTGGACAAACCGCCGATGGCGCTGTGGTTGCAGGTGCTGTCGGTGCACCTGCTCGGGTTCAACGCGGTCGCCGTGCTGCTGCCGCAGGCGCTCGCGGGCGTCGCCGCGGTGTTCGCGCTGCACCGCACCGTGCGCCGGTGGGCCGGCGAGCACGCAGCGCTGCTGGCGGCACTGGTGCTCGCGCTCACCCCGATCACCGTGGTGATCAACCGGGACAACAACCCGGACACGCTGCTGGTGCTGCTCGTGCTGCTGGCCGCCTACGCGCTCACGCGCGCGCTCGACTCGCAGCGCTCCACGGCGTGGTTGGCGCTGGCCGCGTTCCTCGTCGGCTGCGGATTCCTGACGAAGATGCTGCAGGCGTGGATGGTGCTGCCCGCGTTCATCGCGGCCTTCCTCGTCGGCAGCCGCTCCTCCTGGCCGCGCAGGGCCCTCGATCTCGGTGCCGCAGCGGTGGTGCTGGTGGTGAGCTCGTTCTGGTGGGTCGCCGCGACCGCGCTGTGGCCGGAACCGAAACCGTGGATCGGCGGCAGCAGCGACGGCTCGGCCTGGGACCTCGTGTTCGGCTACAACGGTTTCGGACGCGTCCTCGGCGGCCGGGGGCAAGGTCCCGGCGGCGGGTTCTCCGGCGAGCCGGGCGCGCTGCGGCTGGCGAACGAGCAGCTCGGCGGGCAGATCTCCTGGCTGCTGCCGCTGTGCCTGCTGGTGCTCCTCGCGGTCGGCGCGTCCGGGCTGCGCCACCGCGCGGCCGGGCGCGAGCGCATCGCCGGCTGGGTGCTGTGGGGCGGCTGGTTCGGCACGCTCGTGCTCGCGTTCAGCTTCGCCTCGGGGACCGTGCACCCGTACTACACGACGATGCTCGCTCCCGCGGTGGGCGCGATCACCGGCGCCGGGACCGTGCGGTTCTGGCGCTGGTACCGCGAGCCGCGGGGCGCGTCCTGGCTGCTGCTGCCCGCGGCGACCGCGGTGACCGCGGCGTGGGCGTTCGCCCTCGTCGCGCGCGATCCCGACTGGCACGGCTGGGCCGGGTACCTCGCGCTGGCGCTGGCCGCTGCCGCCGTCGCGCTGCTCCTGCTGCGCGGGGAGCGGCCGGCGCGTGCGGGCCTGGCGGTGGCGCTGGCGGCGGTGCTGTGCGTGCCCGCGGTGTGGTCGGCCGAGGGGGCGTTCGGCGGTGGTTCCGCCATGGGCGGGACGAACCCGACCGCGGGTCCGGGGACCGCGGCGGTGCCCGGTGGGTCCGGAGGCGGTCCGCCGGCAGCACCGCGATCCGCGAACGGGCAGCGGTCCGGCGATCCCGGAGGCGGCCCGTCCGGCGGGAGGCCCGCGGCGGACGGCTCGCTCAGCGGGCAGCAGCGCGCGGTCCTCCACCACGTCCAGCGGCGCGCGGCCGATGCCGAGGTCCCGCTGGCCGTTGAAGGCGGTGCGATGACCGCCGCGCCGTTCGCGCTCAACTCCGGGACGACCGTGGTCGGCATGGGCGGCTTCACGGGGAGTGACGACGCGCCTTCCGCGGAGCAGCTCGGCAGCTGGCAGCGGGCGGGCGAACTCGGATTCGTCCTGCTCGGCGGCGGCCCCGGAGGCGGCGCCCCGGGAGGCGGTCCCGGTGGACCGGGCGGCGACTCCGGCGATCGCAGCCCCGGCCGGCGGGGCGCAGCTCCGTCCTCGTCGGACGGTCCGGGCGGCGGGGGTCCGGGTGGCGGAGAGGCCGCCGAGCAGCGCCGGCAGTGGGTGCAGCAGCACTGCGCACCGGTCGATCCCGCCTCCTACGGAGGTTCGAGCGCGGCGGGCGGGGACTCCACGAACCCCTCCGGGAGCGGTCTCGAGCTGTACTCCTGCCGCTGACGCGGGTGGCCGCCCGCGGCTCCCGCGCCGCGGGCGGCCGCGCACGTGCGGTCCCCGCGACCGCCGGCGCGGAACCGCGGAGGGCGCCGTCCTCCACCGCCCGGAACCGGTGCGGCCGATCCGGGCGCTCCCGGCACCCGCGCACTCAGAGCCCGGGCACCCAGGCACCTTCCAGCGACCGTTCAGCGCTCGTTCAGGGAACTGCCCCACACTGGTGTGCGTGACCGACGTGAGCGCACGAGTCCTCGCCGTCGACGACGAGCCCAGCATCCTCGAACTGCTCACCGCAGCGCTGCAGCTGAGCGGGTTCGAGGTGCGCGGTGCGGCGACGGGGCGGGAGGCCCTGCAGGCGGCCCGCGAGTTCCGACCGGACATCATCGTGCTGGACGTCGTGCTGCCGGACCAGGACGGGTTCTCCGTGGCGAGCCACCTGCGCAGCACCAACCAGCACGTCCCCGTGCTGTTCCTCACCGCGCGCGATGCGGTGGAGGACCGCATCGCCGGCCTCACCGCCGGCGGCGACGACTACGTCACCAAACCGTTCAGCCTGGACGAGGTCGTCCTGCGGTTGCGGGCGATCCTGCGCCGCGTGCAGCCCGCGCAGGAGGCGGACCCGCGGCTGCGCTACCACGACCTGGAGCTCGACGAGGACACCTACGAGGTGCGCCGCGGCGGGCGCCCGGTGGACCTCTCGCCGACCGAGTTCAAGCTCCTGCGCTACCTGCTGGTCAACGCGGAGAAGGTGGTCAGCAAGATCCAGATCCTCGACCGCGTGTGGAACTACGAGTTCGGCGGCGACGGGCGCATCGTCGAGTCCTACATCAGCTACCTGCGCCGCAAGGCCGACACCGGCGAACCGCCGCTGATCCACACGGTCCGGGGGGTCGGGTACGTGCTGCGCCTGCCGCGGGACGGCGCATGAGCGGTGGACGGGGACGTCGCCGGGCGCTGTGACGGGGAGGAGCTGTGCGAGTGCTGAGGACGTTGCGCGGTCGGCTCGTGCTGAGCGTGCTGGGCGTGACGGTCGTGGGGTTGGTCGTCGCCGGCTTCGCCAGCGTCGGCCTGCTCGAGCGCTCGTTGGTGGCGCGCGTGGACGAACAGCTGATCAACATGTCCCGCCCCTGGGAGGAAGGCCGCGGCGAACCGCCGCCCCCGCCGCGGCCGCCCGCCGCGGAGCACGAGCTGCCCACGGACTTCCGCGTGCTGTTCTTCGACTCCGGCGGGCGCCTGACCGGCATGACCGGTCAGTCCGCATCGGACCGGACGGGGCCGGACCTGCAGCGCCCCACGGGTCCGGGCATCACCACGGTTCCCGGCCGCACGGGCGAGTCGGGGTGGCGCGTGCGCACGTTGGACGTGCCCGGCGGGCGGACGATCGCGCTGGCCCTGTCGCTGCGCACCGCCGAGCAGACGGTGCACCAGCTGATCATCATCGAGCTGGTCGTCGGGGGCGGTGTGCTCCTCGTGCTGGCGATCGCCGCCGCCACCGTGATCCGCATCGGGTTGCGCCCGCTGACGCGCATCGAGCGGACCGCGGACGCCATCGCGGCGGGTGATCACGACCGCCGCGTGCAGGACCAGGATCCGCGCACCGAAACCGGGCGGCTCGGCAACGCGTTGAACGCCATGCTCGAACAGCTCGTCGACGCGCTGCAGCAGCGGGAGAAGTCCGAGCAGCGGCTGCGCCGGTTCGTCGCCGACGCCTCCCACGAACTGCGCACCCCGCTGACGTCGATCCGCGGTTTCGCCGAGCTGCACCGGCGCAGCGAACCCGGTCCCGACGACGCGCGGCAGATGATGTCCCGGATCGAGCACCAGGCGCAGCGCATGAGCGACCTCGTCGAGGACCTGCTGCTGCTGGCGCGGCTCGACCGGGAGCGCTCGCTCGAACTCGCCGAACTCGACCTGCTCGGCGTGGCGCGCGACGCCGCGGACGACGCCCGGGCCCGCGACCCGGAGCGCGCGGTCGACGTCGACGCCGAGGGCTCGGTCCGCGTGCTCGGCGACGGGGGGCGCGTCCGCCAGATCGCCACCAACCTGGTCACCAACGCCCTGGTGCACACCGCGCCCGGCACGCCCGTGCGCCTGGCGGTGCGGCAGGGCGCGGCCGACCCGTCGGCGCTCGCCGCCGCCGGAGCCGACCTCGCGGCGGGCGAACCGATGGGCGTGCTCGAAGTCGCCGACAGCGGTCCCGGCATCCCGCCCGAGGAGGCGGGGCGCGTCTTCGACCGCTTCTACCGCGTGGACCCCGGCCGCCCGGGCAGCACCGGTCTCGGCCTGGCGATCACGGCGGCCCTGGTCGAGGCGCACAGCGGTCGGGTCGAACTGCACGGCGGTGAGCACGGCGGCAGCGTGTTCCGCCTGCTGCTGCCGCTGCCGTGAGGAGTGTGCTGCCGCACACCCGGGGGCGGTTCGTCCCGGTGCGGCGGGACCATCGAACGGACCGACGACGTGCCCGGGCTCGGACGGTGGCAGGGCCCGGGCGATGGTTTGGAGAGCGATGAGCACGGAGACCGGTGAGCAGGTAACCGCGATCGAGTACTACTGGCGCCCCGGGTGCCCCTTCTGCATGGCGCTGGAGAGCTCGCTGCGCAGCAGCGGGCTGCCGCGGCAGGAGGTCAACATCTGGGAGGACCCGCAGGCAGCCGCGCGGGTGCGCGAGGCCACCGGCGGGGACGAGATCGTCCCCACCGTCTTCGTCGGTGCCCGGGCGCTGGTCAACCCGAGCCTGCAGCAGGTCGAGGACGCCGTGCGCGAGAACGCCCCGCACCTGCTCGACGCGGAGCAGCGCCCCGGCCAGGGCTGAGGGGCCGCAGATCGGTCGTCGACCCCTTCGGGGGTGGCCCGCGGGCGGTGACCGGCCGCGGCGCTCGCCGTGCGAGGGAGGGTCGGAGGTGGTGAGCTGACCCGGGTGGCCGCCGTCGAGCAGCCGGAGGTGCTGCGATGCCCGCGGAGCAGGTCGATGTCGTGGTCGTCGGGATGGGTCCGGGCGGCGAGGAGGTCGCCGCGCGGCTGGCTCGGGCCGGGTTGCGCGTGGTCGGGGTGGACCGCCGGCTCGTGGGCGGGGAGTGCCCCTACTTCGCCTGCATCCCCACGAAGATGATGGTCCGCGCCGCGGACGCGCTGGCCGAGGCGCGGCGCGTGGCCGATCTGGCGGGCGGCGCCGACGTGGTGCCCGACTGGACCCCCGTCGCCGACCGCATCCGCGACGAGGCCACCACGGATTGGGACGACCGCGCCGCCGTGGAGCGCTTCGAAGGCACCGGCGGGCGGTTCCTGCGCGGAACCGGGCGGATCACCGCGCCGGGGGAGGTCACCGTGTCCGGGCCGGAGACGACGACGGTGCTGCGCGCGGAGCGCGCGATCGTGCTCAACCCGGGCAGCGAGCCCGCCGTTCCGCCGGTCCCCGGGCTGGCGGGCACGCCGTACTGGACCAACCGCGAGGCGGTGCGGGCGTCCGCCGCGCCCGGGTCGCTGGCCGTGCTCGGCGGCGGACCGGTCGGCGCCGAGTTCGCCCAGGTCTTCGCGCGGTTCGGCACCGCCGTGACGGTGCTGGAGGCCGCGCCGCGGCTGCTGGCCGCGGGGGAACCGGAGGCCTCGGAGTCGATCACCGAGGTGTTCGACGGCGAAGGCATCGCCGTGCACACGGGCGAAACCGTGAACCACGTCCACCACCGCGACGGGAGGTTCGGCCTCGACCTCGAATCGGGGTACGCGCTGTGGGCCGACCAGCTGCTGGTGGCCACCGGTCGCCGCACGGACCTGGCCGAGCTCGGCGTCGCCGCGCTCGGCCTCGACGAGTCCGCGACCTCCCTCGACGTCGACCCGCGGATGCGCGTCGCCGACGGCGTGTGGGCCATCGGCGACGCCACGGGCAAGGGCGCGTTCACGCACATCTCGACCTACCAGGCCCGCATCGCCGCCGCCGACATCCTCGGGGAGGAACCGGAGGGCGCGGACTACCGCGCGGCGCCCGCGGTGACCTTCACCGACCCGGAGGTCGGCGCGGTGGGAACGACCGAGGAGCACGCCCGGCAGCGCTGGCCGCGCATCCGCACCGCCGTGACCGCCGTTCCCGCCTCCGCGCGGGGGTGGATCCACAAGACCGGCAACCAGGGGGTCGTCAAGCTCGTCGCCGATGCCGACCGCGGGGTGCTCGTCGGCGCCACCGCCGTCGCCCCGGCTGCGGGGGAGGTGCTGGGGCTGCTGGCCCTGGCGATCCACGCCGAGGAGCCCCTGCAGCACCTGCGGCGGCTGATCTTCGCCTACCCGACGTTCCACCGGGCCGTGGAGGCGGCGCTCGACGATCTCCTCGGGTGACGACCGGGGCAGGTGTGGCAGAGCGCGGCAGCGGGTAACAGCTGGTGGACTCGGCCGGTGCGCCGAGCGGGAACGTGTTCCGTCGCGGTCAACGGAGGCCGGTATGACTCTGCCGAACGAGCACAGCGAGGACATGCAGCGCTTCCTGCAGCAGGTGCGCGAGGAAGCGGGCCTGTCCTCGGCGCAGGAGGCCGAGCGCCTCGCGCGGGCGACGATCTCCGCGCTGTCCGAAGCGGTGACTTCGGGGCAGGTGAACGAGCTGGGGGCCGGGTTGCCGGAGGAGCTCCACTTCGAGCTGGGCGCCAGCACCGCGCAGGCCGAGCGGTTCGACATCACGGGTTTCCTCGACCGGATCAGCGGTGAGATCGCCACTGTGGACGGTGACGAGGTCCGGCGGGAAGTGCGCAGCGCGCTGCAGGTGGTGCGCGACTGGGCGCCGGAGGGCGAGATCGACGACACGATCGCGCAGCTGCCGGAGAGCCTCGCGGAGCTGTTCCGGTGAGCCCTGCGCCCGGTCCCGGGAGTCGTGCGCGGCCTCGCGGTATCGGGTGCTCTTGTCGGGGCACAGGAAAGCCGCGTTTCCCGCGTTCCCGCGCTCGCCCCTAGCGTCGGTGGCACGGTCCGGAGAACCGGGCCGGGACGACGAGAGGGGTTGCACATGGCGGACACAACGGTGCGGGACGCGGTCGTCGTGATCGGCGGCGGCGCGAAGAACCTCGGCGGGCTGCTGGCGACGCGGTTCGGCTCCTCCGGTGCGAAGGTCGTGGTGCACTACCACGGCGATGCCTCGGCCGCCGATGCCGGGAAGACCGTCGAAGCGGTCGAGAACGCCGGCGGTCAGGCCGTGTCGGTGCAGGGCGACCTCACGCGCGTGGCGGACGTGCGCCGTCTTTTCGACGCTGCGGTGGACACCTTCGGCGGTGTCGACATCGCGGTGAACACCACGGGCATGGTGCTGCGCAAACCGATCGCGGAGACCACTGAGGACGAGTTCGACGCGATGTTCGCGATCAACGCCAAGGCGGCGTACTTCTTCATCCAGGAAGCCGGGCGGCGGCTCAACGACAACGGCAAGATCATCAGCATGGGCACGTCGCTGCTCGCCGCGTTCACCGACGGGTACTCGACCTACGCCGGCGGCAAGGCTCCGCTGGAGCACTTCACCCGCGCCGCGGCCAAGGAGTTCGCCGACCGCGGCATCTCGGTGAACACGGTGGCGCCCGGCCCGATGGACACCCCGTTCTTCTACCCGCAGGAAACGCCGGAGCGGGTGGAGTTCCACAAGTCGCAGGCCCTGGGCGACCAGCTCACGCAGATCGAGGACATCGCCCCGGTCATCGAGTTCCTGGCCACCGACGGCTGGTGGTTCACCGGGCAGACGCTGTTCCCGAACGGCGGCTACACCACCCGGTGACCGCGCGGTGCGGGGCGCGGGCGCCGCTCGCGGCGCCCCGCTTCCGCCGGTCGCCGCGCTGGCGCACGCGCCCTCCGGGGCGGGGCGGACCGTTAGACTGGAGGCGCGATCAGCAGGCGAGTGGTGCGTCGAATGGCAGTGGACCTGCACAAGCTGGAACATCTCATCGCGGTGGCCGAGGAGGGCGGGTTCACCCGCGCGGCCAAGCGGTTGCACCTGTCGCAGCAGGCGCTGTCCACCTCGATCCGCGCGCTGGAGCGCGAGGTCGGCGTGGATCTGCTGGACCGCAGCGGTAACGCGGTCACCGTGCTCCCGGCCGGCCAGGCGCTGATCGCCGACGCGCGCGTGCTGCGGGGAGTGGCGGGTGCTGCGGTCCAACGCGCCCGGCGCATCGGCCGAGGGGAGAGCGAAAGCCTCCGCATCGGGCACACCCCGGCGGTCACCGGGGACGAGATCACCGCCCTGCTCGCGTCCATCCGCAGCGGACCTGCAACGTGCACCACCCAGGTCAACCAGCGCTACCCCGGGGAGTTGACCGAGCAGCTGCTCGCCGGGGAGCTCGACCTCGGGCTGTGCCGCGCGATCTCCCCGCCGCGCGGTCTGCGCCGCAGCACCGTGGCGCACCACCGGCTGCGGGTGGCCGTGGCAGCGGACCACCGGTTGGCCGGGCGCAGCGCCGTGGGGATCGACGAGCTCGCCGAGGAGACCATCGTGGTGTGGGGACAGCCGGGGCGCTCGGGCTACACGGAGCTGCTCGCCGAGCACTGCCGCCGCGCCGGTTTCGAACCGCGGCTGCAACGCAACCCGGTCCAGGGGACACCGCCGGTCACAGCGGTGCTCGGAACGCGGTGCGCCGCCTTCGTCACGGCCGCGCCCGGACCCGCGGCGCAGGGGGAGGTCCGCGTGCTCGAGGTGGAGCCGCCCGCGTTCGTCCCGCTGCACGCGCTCTGGTCGCAGCACACCTCTTCGGAAGCGCGGGACGCGTTCCTCGCGGCGGAGCCCGACCTCCCGCAGCGCGCCGATGCCGCGGAGGGGGGCGTGCGCCCGGGCGAGTGAGCCGTCTCGGAGGGATCGGAGGGAAGCGCCGCGCCCGGAGGTCGGGCGCGGCTGCCGTTCGGTGGCAGCGGCACGGGAACGACCCGTGCCGCCGCCCGGGAGCGGTGCGGTTGCGGGCTGCCGGTGCTCGGGCAGCGCTCGCAACCGGTGTCCGGTCACCGGGTCAGTTGTTGTTCTGCAGCCGCCTGTTCCAGGGCGAGAACCCGGCCTGCTCGGCCTCGGCGGCGCTCCGGAACCACACGGTGGCCTTGGTGCGCTCGTAGTACGGCGACTGCATGGTGTGGTAGCGCTTGGAGCGGACATTGCCCTTGATCCGGTGCTCCTTGTCCGGGGACCGCCCGTCGGGTTTGGCCCACACCGCCCCGGGGAAGGGGGGCTGGTCGTCCTCGTCCGGTTCGGCCTGCGGTGCGGGGGGGTGCGGCGGGGCGGACTCCCGGGGGAGCGTGCGCTGCCCGCCGGAGTCGGGCTCGCGGGGAGCGGGAGGCGCGGTGCGCGGCCACTCGCCGGTGCCCGCCACCCGGCCGTCGTCCTCGCCGGGGTCCTCGCGTCCGCGCTCGTGCGCCCCGGTGCGGGCGGCGGCGGTCTCGGCCGGGTCCGGAACGCGCGGGTGCGCGGCGGGCACCAGCGTGATCTCCGGGACGTGGTCGCTCGTGCGCAGCAGCGTGACCGCGTCCTCGCCGCCGCGCCGGCGCGGCGGGGCCACCGGTGCGGAGGTGTTCCCGTCCGATGCCCTCGCCGGCAGGGCGCGGGGGCGCACCGCCGGCGGCGCGGGCGCCACCCGTGCTGCGGGGCCGGAGACCGGCAACCGCCGCATCGGGCGGCCGAGGAGGACGTCGGCGGCGAACGTGCCGGCGGTGAAACACGCAGCCAGCACTGTGAACAGCGGGAGTCCGCCGCCGGTGAGCGCAGTGCACACCACCGGTATTCCGACGGCGGTGATCGTCCACAGGAGCCACTGCCGCCTGCCGGCGGAGGGCGCCCGGTGCTTCGGCTTGGACACGAAACCACCCCGAGTCGTCCGCGAGATCGTTGATCGGTTGCAGGCGCTTCACATCACGAACGGAGGCGCTCAGCCACTCGAAGTTCCCCGGACAGGTGAGTTCCGGCGTAAAGATTCATCCGCGAGGGTGATTTGTCGGGCTCGCTGGGGCAGCCGGTGAACCGACCGCCGAGGAGCGCGCTCACGAGGTCGGCAGCACCCGCGGTGAGCGGGGTGCGGCGTGCAGGCACTCCTCGCACGTGGGCCAGCCGCGCGGCACCGAGTCCGGGGCCAGCGGACCCCACCCCAGGTGCCCGCACAGCGCCTGCACCACGCGGTAGCCGTCGAGCTGGCCCTCGGGCGCGTCCGGAGCGACGAAGTGGATCGTGTGCTCCCCCCATAACGCGGTGGCGTAGCGGCCGGTCGGGGAGATGCGCGCGCGGGCCGGGTAGGTGGTCAGCTTGGAGCGCGTCGAGGTGCCCACGGCGGCGTCCGCGCCGTCCTCCCCGAGCGCGGCGAGCATGCAGGTCGAGCACGGGGCGCCGACGAACCGCGGCACCACTTCCGCGTCGTGCGGCGCGATCTCGTCCCCGCAGGCGGCGCGCCAGAGCGGCACCGCCGGGCCGTCCTGCTCCGGCACCCGGTAGGCGTGCACGGCGGGAGGACGCCCACCGTTCGTGGGCCGCCTGCGGCGGGCGAGCACGACGCGCATCGAACGACCTCCGGGAGCGGTCCCACCAACGGAGTAACACGGGGTGTGTCGGGGTGACAGTAACCGGAGTGGTCGCACCACCTGCGACCCGGGCTCGTCCCGGGGGCCAGCCGTGCGAACTGCGCAGCGCAGCCCCGCAGCGGCCCCGGGATCGGCCGGTGGCGCGCGAGTTCCTGGACAGACCACCGAACGCCGGGTTTCCTGGAGAAGTAACCGGCGATTTCGGACTTCACGTTCCCCTCGGAGTGCACCATGCCTGGATTTCCGTTTCCCGCGGACGCGCAGCACGCGCACCCGCACGCCGAAACGCCCGGCGGGGACGCACGCGGCGTCGAAGTCCCCGACGCGGCGACCTCCCTGCCCGAGCAGCGCACGGCGGGGGCGCACACCCCGGCGCGGCTGGTGATCACGCGGGGCCCCGAGGCGGGCAGAGCCCTCGACCTGGCCGGCGAGCGCGTCCTGCTCGGCCGCCACCACGACTGCGACCTCGTGCTCGAGGACACGACCGTGTCGGACCGGCACGCCGAGATCCGCCGCGAGGCGGACGGGCGGTACCGGATCCTCGACGCGGGATCGCTCAACGGCGTGTTCCTCAACCGCAGACCGGTCACCAGCGCGGAACTGCACGACCGCGACGAGCTCTGGATCGGCAAGGTCCGGTTCACCTTCGAGGAGCCGCGATGACCGGGGCGGTCACCGCGGCCGCACCAGCAGCGCCTGCGCGCTGTTGCCGACCTGGCCGCGCTCGTCGTGCAGCACCGACATCGCCGTGCCGGCGCCGTCCGGTCCGACCACGGTGTCCGCGTCCAGCCCGATCCACTCCCCGGCGGGTGGGCGCTGGACGTGCACGGTGAGCTCGGTGTTGATGAACAGCCAGCTGCGCATGTCGAGCCTGCTGGACACCCCGCTGGCGGAGTCCGCGGCCGCCATCAGCCGCTGCAGCGGTGTGGGGTCCTCGCCGGCGACGAGCGGGATCCGCTGCCGCATCCACACCTGCGCCGGTCCCGGTTGCTCGAACCCGCCGGAGAGGTGGGCCCACTCCATCGCCCCCAGGTACCCGGTGAGCGGCTCCTGCGCGCGCGGGCGCGCCCCGGCCGGCAGCGGTGCGGCCGCGCCCGCGCTCTGCGCGCTCGTGTCCGTGCGCGCGAACCGCCACGCGCTCGCCCGCGCCACCGGGCGCTCGGCGGTGCTCAGCGTGGCGGTGAGCAGCTGAACCGACCGGCCGGGGCGGGAGACCTCGGCCGCGACCCGCAGGTCCGCGATCGGCACCGGGCCGAGGATCTCCACGGTGATGCGCCCCAGCAGGGCGCCGTCCTGCGGCTCGCAGCCCTCCAGCGCGCGGGTGAGCAGGGCAGCGGGAGGACCGAAGTGCTGCGCCTCCGGGGACCACGGGCCGGCGGTGTGCTCGGTGGAGCGCACGTGCTCCCCACCGAGGTGTTCGTAGAACGCCTCCACCTCGGAACTTCCTCTCGCAGCGCGGATCGTGCCGCCGCGCGGCGGGGACCGCGCAGCGGCACGACCCTAGTGCTCCGAGGCGGTTCGGCGAAGAGCGCGCAGCCCCGTGGGCGCTACGACTAGACGACGACGGTGAGCGCGAACGCGAGGAGCACGACCGACACCCCACCGCCGAGCGAGGCACCCGGCGAGGGCGGGGCGTGCAGCTTCGCACCGGCACGTCCGAGCGCCATGAAGACGCTGGCCGCGGCGATCACCAGCAGCCCGGAGAACCGCCCGAGCGGGATGAACAGCGCGGCCGCGTCGGTGAGCAGGGACAGCAGTGAGAGCAGCGACAGCGCCGCGGAGACCAGCCCCGCTGTCGTCAGCCAGCCGGGCAGGGCCCGTCCCCGACGCGCGGCCGCTGAGACCGCGCCCACCAGGAGGCCGAGCCAGACCGAGTGCGCGGCGCCGCCGGTGAAGAAGTTCACCTGGCGCAGCGCGCCGACCAGCGCAGGGCTGTCCGTGATCTGCTCGACGGCCAGAGTGGTGCCGACCAGCGCGGACACGGCCAGGAAGGCGGAGGCGAGCGCGCCGCCCACGACGGCTGCCGCGAACAGCCCCGCGGACTCCGGGTCGGCCCGGCGGGCCAGGTTCGCGTAGGGCCCGGTGAACGCGGCGAGCAGCACCGCGGCGAGCGCCTGCAGGAACCCCCGCAACCGCGCCGCGTCAGCGTGTTCGAGGAAGTGGCGCTGCACTTCGAGCGGATCCGTGTCCGGCAGGTTCTCCGGTGCCGAGGCCGGGACGAGGAAACCGGCGAACACGAGGCCGCCGATGAAGACCGCCGCGCAGAGCAGGCCTGTCAAGGCCGCGGGATTGCGGGGCGCTAGCCTGGTGTCTGGAGGATCCATGCCGTCGATGCTCGTGGCGCGGACTGGCGGCCGTCATCCGCTGCCGCGCGGATCCGCTGCTACGCGCGTTCTCGTAGGCCGCGGGTCCGGTGTGCGCGCCGCGACGTAGACCCCTTCCTGCGGGGAGGCGGTTCGTTCGACGGCCGGGTCCCGACCGCCGCAGGGGCGCTCGCGGAGCACGGGGTTCGCCATGGCCGACTGGTCGTTGTCGCGCACGTTCGACTCGCCGCAGGGCGTGGTTCGCTGGGATGCCTTCGGCGCTGGGCCGCCGGTCGTTCTGCTGCACGGCACGCCGAACTGGTCGTTCCTCTGGCGCGGGGTGGTCGAGCAGCTGTCCGCGCGGCACCGCGTCTACGTGTTCGACTGGCCCGGGTTCGGCCGGTCGGCCCGGTTCGCGGGCCAGAACATCTCGTGGGACGAGCAAGCCCGCCGGCTGCCCGAGCTCTTCGCGCACTGGGAGCTTGCCGCACCCACCGTCGTGGCCTTCGACTTCGCCCCGATCTTCGCCCTGCGCGCCCACTTCTTCGAGGGACTCGATGCGGGGGCCTTCGTCTTCGCCGACGCGGCCGTCATCCCGCCCTTCGTCTCGGACTTCTCCCGCGTCGCGCGGGAGGACATCGGCACCATGCGTCGCCTGCCGGCGCACATCGCCGAGGGCATGATCGCCGCGCACCTCGCGCGGACGACGCACCGGCCGATGCCACCGGAGGTGTTCGAGGAGTACATGTCGCCCTGGCGCGGTGAAGACGGCGTGGCCGCGTACTGGCGCGCTGTCGCCCGCTACGACGAGGACCTGGCGGCACCGCTCGTGTCCCGCCTCGGCCAGCTCACCGTGCCGACACGGCTGCTGTGGGGCGAGTCCGACGCCTGGATCCCGCCGGAGAAGGCCCGCGAGCTCGCTGCCGCGCTCGGCGGGGCGGAACTCAGGTTCATCCCGGAAGCCGGGCACTTCTCCCCGGAGGACAACCCCCGCGCCTTCGCCGCGGAGATCCTCGAGTTCGAACGTGAGCTGGGGCGCTGACCGGGTATGCGGCGGTGCTGACCGGGGGTGCGGCCGGGCGAGCGCGCGTGCTCCGCCGGTTCGGGGCGTGCGCGGTGCCCGGAACGCTGCGCGGCCGCCCCGAGCCCCTCAAGCAGCCAGGTCGCGCCGGCGGAACGCGAGCAGTCCCAGCGCGCCCAGTGCGGCGGCGAGTCCGGTCAGCGCGGTCAGCGGCGCGGCGGCGAGCTGCTCCGAGGGCACTTCCGGCACGTGCGCGAACGGGGAGAGGCCCCGCACCCAGTCGGGCAGCCCCAGCAGTTGGCCGAACATCGCGGCGAAGAACGCGTGGCCCAGCACGATCCAGACCGCGGCCACCGCCCGCGGGGCGAGTCCGAACAGGGCGAACGCCAGCCCGACGAGCACGGCCAGCGCAGGGAGGTACGCCAGCGGCGCGAGCACCAGACCACCCGCGTAGGTGAACTCACCGGTGTTCGCCGCGTGCGCGGCACCGGCCCCGAGACCGCCGGCCAGCAGCACGATCGCGGAGCCGAGCAGCGCCGTGCCCAGGTGGGCGGCCGTCCACCGCCACCGGGGAACCGCGGCGGCCAGCACCGGTTCGAGCAGGCCGCTCGCTTCTTCGCCGCGCGTGCGCAGGATCGTCTGCAGCGCGTAACCGCCCGCCAGGACCGCCAGGAACAGGAAGTAGAAGCCGAACACGCTGTCGGTCAGATCTCCCCCGCCGAACAGCTGCCGGTAGATCCGGATGTCGGTGAGCGCGCCGGCCTGACCCGCGATCATCCCGCCGGTGGCGCCGCCGGCGAGCAGACCCGCGCCCCAGCCGAGCAGGCTCGCGCGCTGCTGCCGGAAGGCCAGGCCGAACGGTGTCGTCAGCGCGGGGCTCGCCGCGCTGCGCCCGGGACGGGCGCGGCGCAGGCCGGCGCCGAGGTCGCGCCGCGCGGACAGGGCGTAGGCGAGCGCGGCCAGCAGCAGCGCCGCCGCGAGCAGCAGCACCAGCGGCCACCACCGCTCGTCCGCGTACGGCCGCATCCCCTGCGCCCAACCCAGCGGGGAGAACCACGACAGGGCGTTGCCGCGCGCGTCCCCGACCGCGCGGACGGCGAAGGCGAGCCCGAACACCGTCGCGGCCAGCGACACGGCCGCCCGCGCGTACTCGGTCACCTGGGCGGCCGCGGCGGCGACCCCGGCGAAGACCAACCCCAGCGCGGCCGCGCCGGCGCCGAAGGCGGCGGAACCCGGCCACGGGAAGCCGACCGCGCCCAGGCCCCCGGCGATCCCCGCGCCGAGGACGGCGTCGGTGGCGAACGCCAGCAGCGCGCTCGCGGTCAGCGGCGCGTGCCTGCCCACGGCGGCGGCGCGCAGCAGTTCGGCGCGCCCGTTCTCCTCCTCGGCACGGGTGTGCCGGACGAGCAGGAAGATGTTCAGCAGGGCCACCAGGATCAGCGTGGTCGCGCTCAGCTCGCTGGCGATCATCGGCCCCAGGTGCTCCAGCGTGGCCCGCTCCAGGCCGTAGCCGGGACCGGTCAGCGCGACACCGGCCGGGTTGCCCTGGATCAGCGCGATGCGCGTCGCGACCTCGGCGTCGGTGCGGAAGATGTCGCCGAAGCTTGCCGCGCTGCCGACGACGGTGCCGATCACGGCGACCAGCCACACCGGGATGCGGAGGCGGTCGCGCCGCAGCGCCAGGCGCAGCAGCGCGCCGGTCCCCGCCAGGGCGCGGGGACCGCGTGGCGCGGCGGCGCGCTCCGCGCTCGCGGTGTTCGTGCTCATCCCCGGGCCCATCACCGGTCGTCCTCCGCGGCTTCGTCGGGACGGGTGCCGTTGCGCTCGGCGAGCTCCTCGCCGTAGTGGCGCAGGAACAGCTGCTCCAGCGTGGGCGGTCGGCTCACGAGGCTGCGCACCCCGAAACCGGTGAGGTGCCGCATCGCGGCGTCGAGGTGCTCGCCGTCCACGTCGAACCGGGCGCGCGCGCCGTCCGCCTCGATCCCGTGCACGCCGTCGAGCCGCGCGAGCCCTTCGAGCGGTGTTCGCGTTTCGACCTCGACGGTGGTGCGGGTGAGGTGCCGCAGCTCGCCCAGCGTGCCCGCTTCGACGGTGCGCCCGGCGCGGACGATGCTGACCCGGTCGCACAGCGCTTCGACCTGCGCCAGGATGTGGCTGGACAGCAGCACCGTCCGCCCCTCGGCGGTCTGCTCGCGGATGCACTCCTGGAAGACCGCCTCCAGCAACGGGTCGAGCCCGGAGGTGGGTTCGTCGAGGACCAGCAGCTCGCACCGGGCGGCCAGCGCGGCGATGATCGCGACCTTCTGCCGGTTGCCCTTGGAGTAGGTCCGGGCCTTCTTCGTCGGGTCGAGGTCGAAGCGCTCGACGAGGCTGCTGCGGCGGCGCTCGTCGAGGCCCCCGCTGAGCCGCCCCAGCAGGTCGATGGCCTCCCCGCCGGTGAGGTTCGGCCAGAGCGTCACGTCCCCGGGGACGTAGGCCAGGCGCCGGTGCAGCGCCACCGCATCGCGCCAGGGATCGCCGCCGAGCAGGCGCACCCGGCCGCCGTCGGCGCCGAGCAGGCCGAGCAGGATGCGGATCGTCGTGGTCTTGCCCGCGCCGTTGGGGCCGAGGAACCCGTGGACCTCGCCCGGGCCGACCTGGAGGTCGAGCCCGTCCAGCGCCCGCGTGCGGCCGAAGTCCTTGACCAGGCCGGTGGCTTCGATCGCCTCGCTCATGGCATCCGAGCTTAATGGATATTATGAATTTGTGAAATAACATCATGATGTAGGTTCAGAGGAGCAGAAGGGAGGGCGCCGTGCCCGCAGGCCCGAGGAACGACCGGACCGGCGGAGACCGCGCGGGGGAGGAGCAGGCGGCGCTCCGCGACGTTGTGGAGCGAGTGGGGCTCGTGCTCGCCGAGAACGGCCTGCCGCGCATGACCGCGCGCGTGTTCGCCTACGTGCTCGTGGACGACGCGGACCGCTACACCGCCGGTGAACTCGCCGCCGGCCTGCAGGTCAGCCAGGCCGCGGTGTCCAACGCGGTGCGCCAGCTCGTGCACGCCGGGTTCCTGGACAAGGTGCGCGAGCCGGGCCAGCGCAGCGACCAGTACCGCATCGACGACGAGGACGTGTGGTCGGCCATCACGCGTCAGCGCATCCCGAGCCTGCAGCGCTGGGAGAAGGTGCTGGGCGAGGTCGTCGACCAGGTGCCGGACGGACCCGGCAGGCGGCGGGTGCAGGAGACCCTGGCCTACCTGTCGTTCCTGCAGGCGGAGCTCCCCGAACTCGTCGAGCGCTGGCAGCGCTACCGGCGGTGGTTCCACGAAGGGCTCGACACCGGCGGCTCCGCGTGAGCGCACCCGCACCGCCGGGCGTGCGCCCCGCGGTGCGGTTGCTGCGGTGCTACGTTCGAACCGGCGAGCCAGTACCGCGAGAGACCGGAGGCGGCATGAGCGAGCAGTCTGTCCCCGCTGGACAGCCTCCCGAACCGGAGCAGCCCAAACAGGGCATGTTTCGTCCGGAGGTGGACGTCCACCAACCGGAGCGGCAGCGGCGCTGGACCGTCCTGCTGCGACTGCTGCTGCTCCTGCCGCACTTCATCGTCGCGGGGGTGCTCGGCTTCGCCGCGTTCGTCGCGGTCGTCATCGGCTGGTTCGCCGCGCTGTTCCTGGGGCGGATGCCGCACTGGATCTCCGGGTTCCTCGAGCTGTTCGTCACCTACCAGGCCCGGATCAGCGCCTCCTCGATGCTGCTGGTGGACACCTACCCGCCGTTCGTCATCGACGAGCCCGACTACCCGGTGCGCTTCGACGTCCGCCCGGGTCGGCTGAACCGGTGGACCGTGTTCTTCCGCGCGATCCTCGCCATCCCCGCGGGCCTCCTGGCGTCCCTGCTCAACTACGGCTGGGCGGTGCTGGGGTTCTTCTTCTGGCTGATCGTGCTCGTCGCGGGGCGCACGCCGCGGCCGATCTTCGACGCCGGCGCGGCGGTGTTGCGGTTCCAGTTCCGGCTGCAGGCGTACACGTTCCTGCTGACCGGCACCTACCCGCGGCGGTTGTTCGGCGACGCACCGGCCGTGTCCGCCCCCGGGCCGCGGGCGCGGGGCACCCGCCCGCTCGTGCTCGGCAAGGGCGGCCGTGCGCTGGTCATCGTGTTCATCGTGCTGGGGGCGCTGGCGTGGATCGGCCAGAGCGCCACGCAGGCCGTCCACGGCCCGGACGAGCAGCACCCGGTCGAGTACGAGCACGTCCGGTACGCGCCGGGCGAGTGACTCCCCGCACGTCCACCGCGGACTGACCGGTCACCGCTCGGGCCGCTCGGCGAGGACCACGTCGACGCCGCGGTTGCGGAACGGCGCGGTCGCGGCGGGGTCGGCCTCCTCGTCGGTGACCAGGGTCCAGCGCTCCGGCAGCCGCGCCCACGCGTGGAACGGGCTGCGGCCGAGCTTCGCCGCGTGCACCAGCACGTAGACGTGCTCGGCCCGCTCGGCCATGAGCTCCTTCAACCGGGTCTGCTGCAGGTCGGCCTCGCAGATGCCGTGCTCGGCGGTCACGCCGTCGGCGCCGAGGAACGCGCGGTCGAAGGTCATCCGGTCCAGCGCCGCTTCCGCGAGCGGTCCGACGAACCCCTGGCTGAGGTGGCGCAGCGTGCCGCCGAGGCACTCGACGTGCACGCCCTCCTCGGAGGCCAGTTCCTGCAGCACCGTCATGCCGGTCGTCACCACGGTCAGGTCCGACCGGCCGCGCAGCGCCCGCGCCAGCGCGCCGGTGGTGGTGCCGGCGTCCAGCAGCACCGTCTCACCGGTGCGGACCTGCCCGGCCGCCCACGCCGCGATCGCGTGCTTGGCGGCGAAGGCCTCGCCGCTGCGCTGCCGCAGCGAGCTCTCCTGGTGCGGGGCGGGCGCGATCGCGCCGCCGTAGGTGCGGGCGAGCTTCCCCGCGGACTCCAACTGCGCGAGATCGCGGCGGATGGTCGAGGCGGTGACGCCGAACGTCGCCGACAACTCCTCCACACTGGCCAGCCCGGAAGTGTGGGCCAGCCGCACGACGGCATCGCGGCGTTCCTGCGCTCCGCGGGACATCCTCGGTCTCCTCGTGTGCGTTCCTCGGGGCGTGCAGCAGGATCGCGCAACCGCACCCCCGGCCCGAGGGCGGGGTGCGCGAGCGGTGCCCACCCGGAGGGGGTCAGGCCGCGGCGGAGAGCTCGGCGGCCTGGCGCAACGCCTCGACCATGCTGCGCACGTCGGCCTCTCCGGTTCCGGCGATGTCGAAGGCCGTGCCGTGGTCCACCGAGGTGCGGATCACCGGCAGGCCCACGGTGATGTTCACACCGGCGTCGATGCCCAGCACCTTCACCGGCCCGTGCCCCTGGTCGTGGTACATCGCCGCGATCAGGTCGTACTCGCCGCGGGAGGCGAGGAAGAACGCGGTGTCCGCCGGCAGCGGACCGCGCGCGTCGACGCCGTCGGCGCGCAGCCGCTCGAGCGCCGGAACGATCTTGGCGTCCTCCTCGCCGCGGCCGAACAGGCCGTCTTCCCCGGCGTGCGGGTTGATCCCGCACACCCCGATGCGGGGCCGGTCGACGCCGGAGCCGCGGAGGGCCCGGTGGCCGCGGCGGACCGTCCGCTCGACCAGGCCCGGTTCGATCCGCTCGACCGCGTCGAGCAGCCCGACGTGCGTGGTCACGTGCACGACCTTGACCGAAGGCGTGGACAGCATCATCGACACCTCCTCGGTGCCGGTCAGCTGCGCCAGCAGTTCGGTGTGTCCGGGGAACCGGTGCCCCGCGGCGTGCAGGGCCGCCTTGTTCAGCGGCGCGGTGCAGATGCCCTGCACCTCGTGCTCGAGCGCCAGCCCCGCGGCGACGCGGACGTACTGGTAGGCGGCCTCGCCGGCGTCGGCGGAGACCTCGCCCCACGGCAGGTCCTCGGGCAGCAGGGCGAGGTCGAGCACGTTGATCCGGCCGGGGGCGAACACCGCCTCGGCGATCGAGTCGACGGCGACCACCTCCGCCTCGCGGCCGGTGGTCCGCGCAGCGGCGCGCAGCCGCCGGGCGTCGCCGATGACGACGGGGCGGCACTGCGCGGCCGTCGCGGGCTCGAGCAGCGCGCCGACGGTGACCTCCGGGCCGACGCCCGCGCCGTCGCCCATGGTGACGGCGATGAGGGGAGCGGTCATGTTCAGCCTTTCATCGCGGGACGCAGTGCAGCGGCGATGCGCGCGAGGCTGTCCGCACCGCCGAAACCGCCGGGGCGGGTCACCACGGACGTGCCCGCTGTCGTGCGGCTGTGCACAGCACCGTGGTGGACCTCCCCGACGGGGGTGAGCGCGGTGACGCCGAGCGCGTCGAGCACCCTCCGCGCGGTCTCGCCACCGGTGAGCACCAGGTCCACCGGGATCTCGGCGGCGCGCACCGCGCGGCCCGCAGCGGCGGCGAGCCGCCGCACGATCTCGCGGGAGCGCGCCGGGTCGGGGCCGCTGGAGGAGCGCAGCACGAGCGCGACCGGGCGGTGCCGCAGGGCCCGCGCGATCTGCTCGGCGGGCTCGGATCCGGCGAGCAGATCGGAGACCTCCAGCGGGAACCGCTGCACGCGCGCGTCGAGCCGGCGGATCTGCTCGGAGGCCCCCGCGTGCGCCGTGCCGATGACGAACAGCAGGGCGTGCGCGGGGTTCGGCGTGCTGCGCGGGCGGGTTCGCGCTGGGGGGAGGTGGCGCCCGACGGCCGCGGCCAGCCCCCCGGACCCGACGAGCCGCACCCCGGGCACGTCGAGCGCCGCAGCTGCCGCGGCGTCCACATCGGATTCGGTTTCGCCGTCGCAGACGGGGATCTCGCCGGACGCGGCGCACTCGCGCAGCACCTGCGGCAACCTCGCGGAGCGGACCGTCGAGAGCGGGACGGTCCGGCAGCGCTCCGGTGCGGCCGCCGCGGCCACGGAGGTGGGTGGTGCGGTGTCCTCGGCCTCCCAGGCCTCCGAGCGGTGCAGCGGCACGCCGCCCACGTGCAGCACCCCGGCGCGCACGGTGCGTCCACCGCCCGGCAGCGCGGGTGCGAGCACGACGGGAGCGTCGAGCGCGGCCAGCACGGCGGCCACGTTGCCCCGCAACAGCGAGTCGATCTTGACGAACGCCCGCCGCTGCGGGTGCGTTCCGAGTTCGGCGCGCACCGCGCGCTCTGCAGCGGCGGCCGAGGCGTAGCGGCAGTCCACATCGGTCACGAACAGCGGCGGAGGCGGGTGCGCGCTCCGCGCAACACCCGGGTCGGTGCGACGGGGGGCGGTGCTGCTGGTGCCGGACAGCTCGATGCGCGCCCCGCTGAATCCGGGCAGCAGGGCGGCGGCGGTCTCGGCGGCTCCCGAGAGGTCGTCGGCGACCACGTGGAAACCGGGGTGGTCCTCCGGTGTCGCGCGGGACGCGGCGGGTCCGGTTCCCGCGGAGCGGGCAGGCGCGGGCGTGCGGCTGCGGGATCCGTCGTCCATGCCGCCCCCTTCGGCTCCGCTGCTCTTCCCGGTCGGACGCCGCCCGTCGGCGGCGCAGCTCGGTGCACCTGACGATCAATGCGCGAATCACGCTACTGTAGTTGCGCACAACGCGCAATTCGTGGCAGGCTCACAGCTCGTGACGGGGTGCTGCGCACAACACCGGTTGCGTTCCGGCCCGCTGCGCCGCAGGTCCCCGAGTCCGACCGCGCGGGTGCTCCCGCAGCACGGCGCCACCCGCGCGAGCGCCGCGTGGCGCACCGGTCGGGCGGGGCCCGGCGACGCGCGGGAACCGCACCGCAGCCGAGATCGCACGCGAAGGAGCGCCGCATGATCCCCGGAACCGGACAACCGCTGTCCCGCCTCGTGCTCGGCACGATGACCTTCGGCGACACGGTCGACGCGGCCGGTGCGGCCCGCATGCTCGACACGGCCCTGGAAGCCGGCATCACCGGTGTGGACACCGCCAACGCCTACGCGGGAGGGCGGACCGAGGAGATCCTGCGGGAACTGCTGCCGAACCGGCGCGACCACGTCGTGCTGGCGACGAAGGCGGGCATGCCGCACCCGGACGCCGGGGAGCGCTCCCCGCTGTCGGCGACCGGGCTGCGAGCCGCCCTCGACGGCAGCCTGCGGCGCCTCGGCGTCGACCACGTCGACCTGCTCTACCTGCACCAACCCGACCGCGCGGCCCCCTTGGACGAAACGCTGAGCGCCGTCGCCGAACTCGTCGACGAGGGCAAGATCGGTGCGCTCGGCACGTCCAACTTCGCCGCCTGGCAGATCGCGGAGATCAACCACACCGCCGACGAGGTCGGGGCACCGCGGCCCGTCGTGGCCCAGCAGCTGTACAACCTGCTGGCGCGTCGCATCGAATCCGAGTACACCGAGTTCGCCCAGACCACCGGACTGCTCACCATGGTCTACAACCCGCTCGGCGGTGGGCTGCTCACCGGGCGGCACCGCTTCGAGAACGACCCGGCGGGCGGCAGGTTCGGCGATTCGCGCCTGGCCGAGACGTACCGGAAGCGGTACTGGGACGCCGGGCTCTTCGGTGCCGTCGACGAGCTCACCGCGATCGCCCGGGACGCCGGTCTGGGGCTGACCGAGCTGTCCCTGCGGTGGTTGCTGAGCAAACCCGTCACCGGCGCGCTGCTGCTCGGCGGATCGAAGGTCGAGCACCTGCGGTCCAACATCGACGCCGCAGCTCGCGGGTCGCTGCCCCCTGACGTCGTCGAGGCCTGCGACGCGGTGGGAACACGTCTCGGCGGCCCGATGCCCGCGTACAACCGCTGACCCCGTCCGGCTCCGGGCCACCGCATCCACCGCGGACCGACGCGCAGCGCGGGGACGCGCACCGAAAACTCCGCAACGAAGGGGAGCGCACCGTGGTCGCTACCGATTTCGCCGCCAAACTGCGCAACGGGGAGAAGCTCGTCGGCTACTGGTCCGTGCTGGACGCGCCCATGGCGACCGAGCGCATCGCGCGCCTCGGCTACGACTACGTGGCCATCGACGGCCAGCACGGGCTCGTCGGCTACTCCGGCCTCCTCAACGGCCTGCTGGCCGTCGACGCCGGCGGCGTCTCGGTCGGCCTGGTGCGCGTCGAGGCCAACGACCTCACCGCGATCGGACGAGCCCTGGACGCCGGGGCCGGAGGCGTGATCGTGCCGCTCGTCGACACCGCCGAGGACGCGGCGCGCGCGGTGCGCGCCGTGCGGTACCCGCCGCACGGCGACCGCTCGTACGGTCCGATGCGTTCGGGCCTGCGGATCGGGCCGAAACCCGCCGACGCGGCAGCGGCGACGGTCGTGCTCGCCATGGTCGAAACTGCGCGTGGGCTGGCCAACGTCGACGAGATCTGCGCGACACCGGGACTCGACGGCGTCTACGTGGGGCCTTCCGACCTGCGCCTGGCCGTCGGCGGCGCCCATCCCGGCGATCCCGAGGTCGAGGAGGCCTTCGAGGACGCCGTGGCAACCGTGCGCACCGCGGCCGCGGAGGCCGGCATCGCCGCCGGTATCCACACACCGGGCGGGGAGCAGGCCGCGCGACGCCTCGGCCAGGGCTTCACCTTCGCCAGCGTCGCCTCCGACGTCGTGCACCTCGAACAGGCCGCCGCCGCGCACCTCAACGCCGCAACCGAGTGAAACCGCGCGGGCAGGTCGCCGGGCCCGGCGGGGCGGGCGGGGCTCGCCCGCGCACGGGGCGCGCGAGGCCTCGTTCCACGCGTGCGTGTCCGAGGTGGACTTCATGAGCCTGCACCTGCCCGGAAGTCCGGGTGGTGCGCCGCTGCTGGACCGCGCTGCTCCGCTGTCGATGCGCCCGGGAGCTGTGCTGGTCAACACCGCGCGCGGCGATCTCGTCGACGAGGCGGCCCTGGCGGAACTGCTCGTCCCCGGACAGCTTCGCGGTCCCGGCGGGCACCCTCGGCATCGCCGTCTCCATGTTCGGGCTCACCGGCGTCGGCGCGGACGAGGTGACCACCTACACCTGCTGGTGCCTGGAGAAGGGGCACGCCCGCTGGACCGGCCCGGACGACGGCGCCGAAGAACGCGCTCGGCGCGCCGAGGGCTGGCTGGCGGTGATGCGCTTGGACGTGTTCGCCTCCTGGCTGGTGTGCACCGTGTGCACCCTCTCGTTCTACGTGATCGGTGCGGCCGTGCTGCACCCGCGGAACCTGGTTCCCGAGGGCAACGGCGTGATCAGCACGCTGTCCCGGATCTGCACCGACGCGATGGGCACGTGGGCGCAGCACCTGTTCCTCGTCGGCGCGCTCGCCGTGCTGTGCTCGACGGCGATCGGATCCACCGCGAGCGTGCCGCGGTTGCGGGCCGACTCGCTCGGCCTGCTGGGCGTCATCGACTGGGACGACACCCGTTCGCGGCAGCGCACGATCCGCCTGCTGACGACCGTGCTGCCACCGGTGTGGGCGGTGAGCTACCTGTTCGTGCGGGAACCGGTTCTGATGGTGCAGATCGGTGGCATCGGCAGCGGGATCTTCCTGCTCGCGGTGGTGATCGCGGTGTGGAAGCTGCGCATGACCGAAGTGCACCCGCGGTTCCGGGCCAATCCCTGGTCGACCGCGGCGCTGGTGGTCAGCAGCGCCGCGATCACCGCGCTCGGGGTCTACGGCGTGCTGGAGGCCTGCGGCATCAGCCTCGGGTGAACTCCGCGGCGCGCCCGCCGGGCGCGGGCGCCTTGCGCGGGATCGGGCCGGTGAAGTGGATGTTCACCGCAGGTGGTGTCGCCGTCGGTGCCGTGCCCTGCGCGATCACGACTCGCAGGGTCTGCGCTCCCGGGGGCACGGACAGGGACGTCTCGTCCCGCGCGGACTCCCCGGGCACCAGGGTGGCCTCGTTCTCCCCGCGGCTGGTCAACCGCACGGTCGCCGGGCCCCGGTCGGTGCGGTAGGCGTGCGCCCCGACGCCGGACAGCTCCAGCTGGCCCTGGTTGGTGGCGGTGGTGGTGACGCGCAGCACGGGGTCGCCGACGGCGTTCCTCTCCCACCGCGGTTCGGCGACGCGGAAGGTCAGGCCCTGGTCGTTGTCGACCGTTTCGCCCCAGTGGCGCACCTCCGTCGGAGTTTCGGTGGCGCCGGGGCTGTGGTCGGCCGGAGGTGACTGGCCGGTGGCGCAGCCGGACAGCGCGAGGACCGACGCGGCGAGCACGGCGAAAACGGGTCTCTTGGACATGGCGGCATCTTTCGGCGGCAGCTCGGGGCGGAGGCTGATACGACGAGTATGCCTGCTCCGAGCGCGCGTCCGGGGCGCTCGTGCCCGCGATCGCGGAACTGCCCGGCAACCGCGGGAGGGGCCCACGTCCGTGCGCTGCCTGCGGCGCCCCGCCGCGGCGGTGCTGCTGGGCAGGGGATCAGCTCCGTTCGCGGGGTTCCCGCGCGGACTTCGCCGCAGCGCCTCCCTCCCGACCTCCACCGGAGGTGCCGAGACCGCGGATGTGCAGGGCCAGCTGCACGAGCGCGGCGTGGCCGGGGTGGTTGAGGTCACCGCCGGTCATCTCGCCGAGCCGGTGCAGCCGGTTGAGCACGGTGTTGCGGTGGCAGAAGAGGGCCTTGGCGGTGGTGGTGACCGACCCGGAAGCGAAGTAGGCGGTTGCCGTTTCGACCAGCCGGGAGCGCTCGTGCTCGGTGGTGGTCTCCAGCTCGGCCAGGACCTCGTCGGCCAGGGCCGTTCCGGTGTCGGACAGCCTGCCGGACACCACCTCCCGCCACACCTGGCGGAGGTGCTTCGGCCCGTCGGTCTCCGGCCCGGCCGCTCGGGACACCTCGGTGGCGATGCGGACGGAGCGCGGGATCGCGGCCAGCCCGCGCGCGGCCGGGCCGAGGCCGCAGGGGACGTCCCGCAGCCAGTGCGCGGGTACCTCCCTGGTGCCGGGCGGCATTTCCGCGATCAGCAGGGGGCGCCGGTCCTCGATGTGGATGTGCGCGGTGATGCCGCTGGAGTGCAGCCGCTTCACGGCCTCCCGCACGGTGCGCTCGTGCTCCGGGTCGCCGACGGCGACGGCGAAGTGCGCGTCAGGCGCGACTTCCAGCGCCGTCGCCACCTGGGCGAGCACCTGCGGGTCGCGGCCGCCGGTGTTGAGCAGCTGCCCGATGATCCGGCTGCGCTCCTGCTCGCGCTCCCGGGACAGGACCGCGGCTTCGTCCAGGTAGTTGACGTGGACGCTGAGCGTGTGCTGCTCGACGGCTTCCCAGACCGTCACCGCACCTTCGACGAGCTGTTCGAGGTCGTCCGGTGCGGCGCGGTGCAGCAGCGCGGCCCACAGGATGCGGAAGTCCAGCCGGACGGCCCGGAGGAGCACCTCCAGCGGGACCCCGGCCTGGGCGCGTCGTCGTCCGATCTGCTCGGAGGTCGTCGAGAGCCGCTCGGGCGAGGGCAGACCGCCGATCGATCGCAGCAGCATCTCGAAGCTGGCCTCGGCGTCCTGGCGCAGCTCGGTCCAGGGGATCATCCCTCCCTGGTACGGAGGCATGCTCGCGAGCTCCGCCAGGAACGCGTCGACGAGCTCCCCCAGGTCCTCGAGGCAGGCGTGCGCGAGCACCTGCAGGGATCCGGGCTGCGGGTGGGGAGTGTGCATGTGCCCAATCTTCCGGCCTCGATCGGCGACAATTCACCATTGTCCTGTGCGGATACAGCATTCAGGGTGTGTCAAACCCCTCGGACATGATGTGTGTTACAGGGAGACCCATGCATCTGAGCCCGCGCGAGCAGGAGCGCCTGACGCTGTTCACCGCCGCGGAACTGGCCCGCCGCCGACTCGGCCGCGGTGCGCCCCTGGGATCGAGCGAAGCGTGCGCGCTGGTCTGCGACGAAGTCCTGGAGATGGCCTGGGACGGCCACCACATCGACGACGTCGTCGCCCGGGCCGAGCGGCTCGTGCGGCCCGATCAGGTCCTGCCGGGAGTCGCGGCTGCCGTGCCGAAGATCCAGGTCGAAGCGCTGTTCCCGCACGGGACCGCGCTGGTGCACGTCGACGGGCCGTTCGGTCCCGCGGGGGAGGACGCCGCGGGTGCGGTGCGCGCCGCGGCCGGCGAGGTCGAGCTGGCCCCGGGCCGTCCGCGCAAGCAGGTCGACGTGCGCAACGGCGGTTCCCGGGCTGTCTGGTTGTCCTCGCACTTCCCGCTGGAGCAGGCCAACCCGGCGCTGGAGATGGACAGGGAAGCGGTCGCGGGGCACCGGCTGGACGTGCTCACCGGGACGTCGCTGGAGTTCCCGCCGGGGGTTTCCCGCACGGTGACGGTGGTCAGCAGGGGTGGTCAGCGATGAGCGCACGCGTCGGCCGCGAGCGCTACGCGGAGTTGTACGGCCCCACGACCGGCGACCGGGTGCGGCTCGCGGACACGGACCTGTGGGTCGAGGTCGAGGGCGACGACACCGAGCCGGGGGAAGAGCTGCTGGGCGGTTGCGGCAAGACCGCCCGGGACGGGCTGCTGGTGGCCGGGAAGGCTCCGCGGGAGAGCGCGCTGGACCTGGTGGTTCTCGGCGTGCTCGTCCTGGACCCCTCGCTGGGGGTGCGCAAGACGAACATCGGCGTGAAGGACGGCCGCATCGTCGGTACCGGACGCGCCGGGAACCCGGACAGCGCGGACGGCGTGGAGCTCGTCGTCGACTCGCACACCGCGATGGTCACCGGCGACGGCCTGATCGCCACCCCCGGCGTCGTGGACTCGCACGTGCACCTGTCCAGCCCCGAAGTCGTCCCCGCCGCGTTGAGCGCCGGTGTGACGTCGATGGTCGGCATGGGCCTGGGAGGCGTGTGGGACGTCGGGGCGAACCCCGGGCACAACCTGCACAGGCTCATCGAGGCCTGGCGTGATGTGCCCGTCAACGTGGCCTTCCTGGCGCGCGGCTCGTCGTCCTCGGCGGATCTGCTGGAGCAGGCCGTGCTCTCGGGAGCGGGCGGCTTCAAGATCCACGAGGACTGGGGAGCCACCCCGCAGATCGTCGACACGTGCCTGGGCGTCGCCGAGGACGCCGATCTCCCCGTCGCCCTGCACACCGACACGCTCAACGAGTCGGGATTCCTCGCCGACACGCTGGAGGCGACCTCCGGACGCACCGTGCACGCCTACCACGTGGAAGGCGGCGGCGGACATCCGGACCTGCTGGAGATCGTCTCCTGCCCGCACGTGCTGACCTCGTCCACCACGCCGACGCTCCCGCTGACCCCGGCCACCCTGTCGGAACTGCTCCCGATGACGATGACCGTCCACAAAGGTCACGGAGGGCTGGAGAGCGATGTCGCCATCGCCGGCAGCCGCCTGCGCGAGCACGCCATCGCCGCGGAGAACGCGCTGCACGACCAGGGGGCGATCAGCATCGTCAACTCGGATTCCATGGGCATGGGGAGGATCGCGGAAACGGCGCGGCGCACCTGGCAGCTCGCGCACGTGCAGGCGCGGCTGGCGGGGGAGGCCGGTCCGGAGCGCCCGTGCAACGCGCGGGTCCTGCGGTACCTGGCCAAGATCACCGAGAACCCGGCGATCGCGCACGGGATGCAGCACGAAGTCGGCTCCCTGGCCCCGGGGCGGATGGCCGACATCGTGCTGTGGCACCCCGCCTGGTTCGGCGCCCAGCCGGAGCTGGTCCTCAAGTCCGGGTTCGTCGCCTGGGGAGCGAGCGGCTCGGGGGCGGGATCGACGAGGATCACGGAACCGCGGGCGATGGGAGCCTTCTTCGGTGCGCTGGGCGGTGCTCCGCGGAGTTCGTCGTGCGTCTTCGTCTCCGAGGAGTGCCTGGACGACGCCCGATCGCGATCGGCTCTGCCCTCCGGCGTCCGGTACGCCGCGGTCCGCGGCAGCAGGGGGTTGAGCCGCGGGGACATGACGGCGAACACCGCCACCCCCCGCGTCGACGTGCCCGGCACGCCCGCTCCCGTCCACGTGGACGGAACAGCCGTCGACGTCCACCGCGCCGGATCGCTGCCGTTGACGCAGGTGCAGAACCTGGCGTGAAGGGGAGTCCGGTGCCGGACCTGCTCCCGCGCAACGCGCTCGTGCGCACGACGGGGTGCGGACGGGCCCCGACTCCGAGGGAGGAACCGAGCCATGACCACCCACCCCGTCAGACCGGAACGCCCGACGGTGACCGAGAGCGAAGCGCGGAAGGTCGCCTTCGCCGCGTTCGTCGGAACGGCCCTGGAGTGGTACGACTACTTCCTCTACGGCACCGCCGCGTCCATCGTGTTCAACCGCCTGTACTTCGCCACCGGTGATCCGCTGGTGGCCACCATGGCGGCGTTCGCCTCGTTCGCCGTGGGGTTCCTCGCGCGTCCGCTGGGAGCGGTGGTCTTCGGGCACCTCGGCGACCGCTGCGGCCGCCGGACGACCCTGATCCTCACGGTGACCCTGATCGGCGCGGCCACGGGAGCGATCGGGCTGCTGCCGAACTACGCGGCGATCGGACTCGCCGCGCCGATCCTGCTGACGTCGCTCCGCATCCTGCAGGGCATCGCTGTCGGCGGCGAGTGGGGTGGTGCGGTCACGCTGGCCGTGGAGCACGCACCCCCGCAGCACCGGGGGCGCTACGCCGCCATGCCGCAACTCGGTTCCCCGATCGGGACCCTGCTCTCCTCGGGCGCCTTCGCACTGGTCTCGCTGCTGCCGCCCGGGGAGTTCGACTCCTGGGGGTGGCGCCTGCCGTTCCTCGCCGCGATCCCGCTGCTGCTGGTCGCCCTGTACCTCCGCCGCAGGGTCGAGGAATCACCGCTGTTCGCCGAACTCCTCGAACGGCGGGAACGCACCCCGGTACCGGTCCTCGAGGTGCTGCGCCGCTCGTTCGGTCGCGTCCTCGTGGGACTGTGCGCCTCCCTCCTCGGCGTCGGCGGCTTCTACCTGCTGACCACGTTCATCATCAGCTACGGCACCGGAACTCTCGGCCTGCCGAAGTCCTTGATGCTCGGCGCCACGCTCGTGGCGGCGGCCTTCGAGATCGGGATCCTGATCGCTTTCGGCCGGATCGCCGAGCGGTGGGGACCGGGGAACGTCTGCGTGGCGGGCAGCATCGCTTCCGCGGCCGCGGCGTTCCCCGTGTTCTGGTTGCTGGAGACGAAGAACCCCGTTCTCGTGGTCCTCGGCGTCACCCTCGGAGTGGCCTGCCTGTCGATCTCCTACGCGGTCTCGGGCGCGTTGCTCACGGAGCTCTTCCCGCCGCACCTCCGCTACAGCGGAGTTTCGGTCGCCTACAACCTCGGCGGTGTGGTCAGCGGTTTCGTCCCGCTCCTGGCGACCGCGGGGCTGGCCGCGAGCGGGGAGCAGTCCTGGTCCGTGGCCCTGCTGGTGGTGGCGCTGGCGGCTCTCACCGGGCTGGGGGGCTGGCTCGGTGGCCGACTGCGCGTCCGCGACGAGGTGACCGTGGTGTGACCGGGAAAGCAGGCGCAGCGGCCTGCTGAGTCCCGAACCGACCTGCTGGGCGCCGTCGTCGACGGCCACTCGAAGGAGGACTGGGAGCTTGTTCGGACTGCCGACCACCACGGTCGCCGTGATCGCCGGGGTCGCCCTGTTCTGGGTGGTCTACACCGCCGTCTTCGCGTGGCGCAGCAGGAACTGGAAGAACGAGGACGAGAGGAGCGGCCGATGAGCACCGAACTCGTCTTCCTCGTCCTGTACTTCATCGCGATGGCGGGGATCGGCTTCGCCACCGCGCGGATGGGGTCCGGCGGAGCGGAGGACTACCTGCTCGGCGGGCGCACGCTGGGAGCACCCGTCACGGCGCTGCGCCTGCAGAGCTCCTCGATGTCGGGGTACATGTTCCTGGGCGCCGGTTCGCTCGCGTACACGCAGGGCTACTTCGGGATGTGGTACGCCCTCGGCGACCTGGGAGGCGGCATCCTCAACCTGTCGGTCCTCGGCCGGCGGATGCGCAAGCTGTCCCAGCTCCTGGGGTCGATCACGTCGATCGAGTACCTCGAGCACCGGTACCCGTCCCGGTGGACCCGGATCATCGCCTCCTCCATCGCCCTGTTCTGCTTGTTCTTCTACGTGCTCTCGCAGTTCATCGCCGGCGGGCGCGGCCTCGCGATGGTCACGGGCGTGCCGTACCCGGCGGCGCTGCTGGCCGCCATCGGGGTCATCGCGCTCTACACCTTCCTCGGCGGCTACCTCGCGGTGGCCTACACCGACTTCGTGCAAGCCATCGTCATGTTCATCGGTGTGCTGTGGATCCTCATCGCGACCCTGATGGCGGTGGGCGGGCCGACCGAGGGCCACCAGAAGGTCGCGCGGATCGACGAGACCCTGCTGACGATGTGGGGGCGGGGTCTGCAGAACCAGGGCCAGTGGGGCCTGGTCCTCGGGGCGCTGCTGGTGTTCTCCATCGGCTACATGGGGTGGCCCCACGTCGTGGTGAGCCACATGGCCATGCGGCGACCCAGCGAGGCGCGGATGGCCGGCGTCTACTCCACGGCCTTCAACCTGCTGTTCATCCCCGCCCCCTACATCGTCGGCGTGCTCGCCCTGGTCGTGGTGCCCGGACTGGCGAACCCGGAGATGGCGATCTTCGCGACGGCGGACGCGGTGCTGCCCGACTTCGCGGTGGGCATCGTCATGGCAGCGATCATGGCCGCGATCATGTCCACCGCCGACGCGCTGCTGCTGCAGGGCGGCACGATCGCCAGCCACGACCTCCTCGCGCGGTTCGTCAAGGCTGACCTCACCCAGCGGCAGCGGGTGTGGGTCTCGCGCACCACCGTGCTGGTGCTGGGAGCGATCGGCTACCTCGTCGCGGTGAACGAACCCCCCGCGGTCGCCGCGGTGGTCATCTTCGCCACCACCATCCTCGGGGCGGCGTTCGTGCCCGCCTACGTGGCCGCCGCGTGGTGGCCGCGGGCCAACACCGTCGGAGCGATCAGCTCGATGCTGGTCGGCACCGCGACCGTGATCGCCTGGCTCGCGGCCGGTCTCGAGGACGCCCTCGGTGTTGACGCGATGGCCGTCGGGGTGCTGGCCTCCACGGCGGCCATGGTCGTCGGCAGCCTGGCCACCGCCCGATCCCACCCGGTGCCGCGGCACGTGCGCGCTGCCGTGGCGGAAGCGGCCAGGGTGGGACCGGTCCCGACCGGGATGCTGGCCGGGCAGAACGACGAGCTGGCTGGGCAGGTGCCACCCCGATGACGACGTACGCCCTCCCCGCCCGCATCGCCGCGGCGGAGGCGGTGGACCTGTGCGCGCGGCGAGCACCGCGCGCGCAGGTCGGGACCGCCGAACTGCACCACCACCCGTTCGTCGCCGTCGCCTTCGACGTGGTCCGGCGGAGCTCCCCGCGGCGACGTCGAAGGACCGCTCCTGCGCAGCGAACGCGGGTGCACACCCTCGTCGACGCCGTCGGAGGCCGCGCCCACCTCACCGATCCCTGGCCGGAACTCGAGAGCCACGCCACCATCCGCGGGCCCGAGGGAGTCATCACCACCGCGGAAGCCGTCCGCCGCGCCACGGAGGCCGTGTCGGCCCAGCTCCTCCGGACCCGGCGCCTGCTCGATCCGGGGTCCCTCCGCGAAGCCCGGATCGTCGAGCGCGTGTGGAAACCCAACTGGGTGCTCACCGTCGTGCACCGCGGACGAGCGGTGCAGGTGCTCGTCGACGGCCTGAACGGCAGCCACTACGTGGCGGGGGAGGTCCGGTCCTCCGCGCAGTCCCGGGCACCGGGCCGAAGCCGGTGGTGGGCCCGCTGACCACCGCGCGAGAGCGGCGGCGCGCGTCGGACCTGGCTCAGCGCGGTCCGATCCGCCAGGGTGTTCGGGGCGGGATGAGCCGAGGTGCCGGCCGCCCGCTCGACGGCCAGCGCCCGGCTCCGCTGCGCGGCTCCGGCCGCGGTGCCAGTGCGGAACGCCCGCTGCCTCGGCCCGGAGCAACCCACCACGACACCGAGGAGATGCGATGACCCTCGCGGACTTCGAACGCCACCCCCTGCTGTTCGGCCCCAGCCCGATCCATCCGCTGGACCGGCTCAGCGAGCACCTCGGCGGCGCTCGCGTGTGGGCCAAGCGGGAGGACTGCAACAGCGGGCTCGCCTTCGGCGGCAACAAGACCCGCAAGCTGGAGTACCTGGTCCCCGACGCCCTCCGGCGGGGCGCGGACACCCTGGTCAGCATCGGCGGGGTGCAGTCCAACCACACCCGGCAGGTGGCCGCGGTCGCCGCGCGGCTCGGCCTGAAGGCCGTGCTGGTGCAGGAGAGCTGGGTGGACTGGCCGGACGCGGTCAACGACAAGGTGGGCAACATCCTGCTCTCCCGCATCCTCGGAGCCGACGTCCGGCTGGTCCAGGCCGGGTTCGGGATCGGTTTCAAGGACAGCTGGCAGCGAGCCCTCGACGAGGTCCGCGCCGCCGGCGGCACGCCCTACGCGATCCCGGCCGGGGCCTCCGACCACCCGCTGGGCGGACTGGGGTTCGCCAACTGGGCCCACGAGGTGCAGCAGCAGGAACGGGAGCTGGGGGTCTTCTTCGACACGATCGTGGTGTGCAGCGTCACCGGCAGCACGCACGCCGGCATGATCGCCGGGTTCGCCGGTCAGGACGACCCCCGCCGGGTCATCGGGATCGACGCCTCGGCCAGGATCGCCGACACGCGCGCGCAGGTCGAGAAGATCGCCCGCGACACCGCGCGGACCCTCGGCCTCGACCGGGAACTGCGCGCCGACGAGATCACCCTGCTCGAGGGCTGGGCCGGTGACGCGTACGGCGTTCCCGCGCCGTCGACCATCGATGCCATCCGCCTGACGGCCCAGCTCGAAGGCGTGCTCCTCGACCCCGTCTACGAGGGCAAATCGATGGCCGGGCTCCTCGACCTCGTCCGGGACGGCGACATCCCGCCGGACTCCAACGTCCTCTACGTCCACCTCGGCGGACAGCCCGCCCTCAACGCCTACAGCGGCGCCTTCGGGTGACACCGGTGGTGCCTACTGGTAGCCAGTGGCATTCGACTGTGTGCGATTCGCTGCAGTGGGCTATCAGGGGTCGCCGTAGAACTCGCCGAAAATCGGGCGGATATGCCTCGCCAGGCTGCTGATCTGGGATTTCGGGGGACGAGTATCACTCTGCCTGAGAATGGTGGCCGCGCTGCAGGGTGCGGTAGACGGCCGGCCGGGAGACGGAGAACAGCTCGGTGAGGTCGGTGATCGTGTAGTCTCCGCTGGCGTGCATCCGTCGCAGCTCGGCTTGCTGTTTCGGGGAGAGCTTGGGCTGTTTGCCGCGTAGCTTGCCCTTGGCTTTCGCCACGGCCATGCCTTCCTTGGTCCTGGCCCGCAGGAGGTCCACCTCGAACTCGGCGAAGGTGGCCAGGATGTTGAAGAACATCTTTCCCACGGGGTCGCCCGGGTCGTAGACCTGCCCACCCAGTGACAGGGCGATGCCCCGCTCGGCGAGATCATCGCCGATGGCGCGGGCGTCCGGCACCGAGCGGGCCAGCCGGTCGAGTTTCGGCACCACGAGGGTGTCGCCGTCGCGGACGGCTGCCAGCGCCTGGTCGAGCCCGGGCCGTGTTCTCTTGGTGCCGGTCAGGCCGTGGTCGAGATACATCCGCTCGGTGTCCACGCCGAGTTCGACCAGCCGGTCGCGTTGGGCGGTGAGGTCTTGTTCGTCGGTGGAGCAGCGGGCGTAGTCAACCAGGGTGCCGGACATGATCAGCAGTGTAACGGTTAGCCATCCCTCAGTGAGATTTTCTCCGTACCAGGTATGTGATACGGCCCTGGTCAGCGACGTACCAGCTCATGACGTCCTCGCACGTGCGCGGCACCAGACTGCGGCTGTCTCAGTGGGGGTTCCTCATCTGAGGAGCTCGTCGAGGGTGGTGCTGGTGGGGACGGTGAGCAATCCTTGTGCGGCGAAGCCGCGGATGATGGTCTCCCAGCTGGACCGTGCTGCGGTGAGGCCCTGCAGCTCATGCCGGGCCTGGCTGATGTCGCCGCGGGACGCCTGCGCTGGCGGCCATGTTCGCCTGCACCGCACACGCATCACCGAGCTGGTGACCGGCGTGTGCGATGCAGCCCCGGTGTGGCCAGCCACCGACCCGTCCACGCCCACGACGCCAACCTGGCGCAGCACTACCCCCGAATCGAGGTCGCTGGCCGTGGTCAGGGCCTCCGTGGCCGTCGCGCCGTCGGCGAGGGCATCCAGGCAGCGCGGGCCATAGGCAGGCTCGGCGAACCCCTGGGTGGCGACCGCCCCGACCCCGGGCCGAGCCCACACCGCTGTGGCGCCCACGGCGGGCAGGCACGACTGCATCGCCACGCCCATCTGACCATTCGCCCGATCACAGACCACGATCGAATACGTCATCCATCCCATGCTCCCGGATAGACCAACCATGGAGCGATCCTTGTTGCGGTCAGGTCTGCTCGGTGAACGTGCCCCGGCAGACGAGATTTCGACAGCTTCACTCGGCACACCTTGTTCGGCGACGGTGAACGCGGATCGCGAGTACGTAGGGAGGTAGCGCGGCGAGCGCGGCGAATCCGAGCGCAGCGAGAACACCCCCGCTGGTGAGGTCGGGCAGTGGAGCCGAGCGTTGGTGGTTGACCAACACCCGACAGCCTTCCTCGGTCATCGCGACACCACTGCGGCCGGGGATGTGAAATCCTGTGTCGAGGCAGTCGTTGGCGACCTTCGCACTCGTGCCGACGAAAAGCAGACCGGCCAGCAGCAAGAACGCTGCCGACATCGTCAGAGTCAGGGCCAGCTGCCGGCCCCAGCGGGGCTGGGAGGCGGCAGCTGGCCGTGCGGATTCATCGTTGGCATCCATGGCTACGCATTATCCATTGGCCGGGCAACTGGCCTGGCCGTTGTCGAGTCGCGTGGGCTGACGGGTCGGATTCCAGTTCACGCAGCCTGGCACCGTCCAGCCTTGCTGATCTTCGAGTGTGACCAAGTCTTCGGTACCCGAACCTGGCCGGTTGTAGTTGAGCCCCATGCAGGAGCTGCCCGGATCCAGCCCGACGTCGTTGCAGTCATTGGAGATCTTCTGGGTGTTCAGCGTGAACTCCGAGTTGGACTGGTCACCGCGAGAGGCATGGATCCACATGCTGTAGCCCTGGCGTGGTTGCAGGTTGGTTGGATAGCCTACACCGATCTGGAAACCCAGTTCCTGGCATGAGTCGGTGGCGTCGTCCCAGTCCCAATAGGGTGCTGCCTCGCCCGGCACGTTGGTGCCCCACTCCACCGCGTTCCACTTGAAGCCGCTATCCCATGCAGCCCAGAAGTTGTTGTAGGGCTCGTTGAAGTCGAAGGGGTTGCAGTACGGCCGTGTCCAGTCGGAGATGTCCTCGGTGTTGTACAGCGTTGCCCCGTGCTCGAGGCCGAAATCATCACCGAAGGCATTGATGTCGGCCTGTGAGGCCCAGGTCATGTTGTAGCGGAATTTGCGCGGGTGCTCGGGTTCCGGACCGCTTTCCGTGTCCCAGGTTTGCATCTGCCCCTGGATCGGCGACCACCGGTACTCCTTCGGCGGTGCCTGCGGACCCGGCGCAACCGGTTCCGCGTTGCGCTGGGGGTCCGCCACCGCAACCCCCTGGCCAGTCAGGCTCGCCCGCCGGTCGCGCGTGGCCTGGCTCGCCTGCTTTAACGTGTGTTGAGGAAGCTGATTGACTGCAGAAGACTGCGAATCGAATGTGTCCACTTGCGCCCCTGGTAGCGACGCAGGGTCACGCTGCCCGTCCACGACGGCCATGAAAACCAGGGGAGCGGCCTGGTACTCCGCGGTCGTGGTCCGTTCGAACTGATCAACAGCTTGCGTCGCTGGTACTCCCGGACCGGGTTGGGACACGCCGCTGACCTCCCCGGTGTAGCGCAACTGCAGCACCTCGCTACCGGCCAATTTCTCCCGCAGTTCATCCGCCGTTTGCGGCTGTTCAAACATGATCCGGGTGACGTGTGGTGATACCTCTGCCTCCGGGGTGACGGGGCTGGTCTCCCGGTTCGGTGACGCATCTTCCCCAGGTTGGCTGGCCAGGGCCGTCGCCCCCATGCTCCCGGTCAGCAACAGTGCCGTAGAGCCGGCCAATAAGGCCTGGCCCACGGACGATCGTCGTGCCCGCATACTCCCCATCCTTCGGTGACTGATCCCCCCGAGAATCCGAAGTATCGGCATGAAACGGAAAATGTGCAACCGATTTGCGGAGATGCACTGGAACGGAGCAACGGTTCTACAGCGCGTGTGGCCGGAGTACGGCCGACATCGGCCGTACTCCGGCCACACGCGCATATGGATTCCCTCCGTACAGAGGTTCAGAGTTCGTTGTTGGGGGCGCTGGGATCGGGCAACGGGCGGAGCTCGCTGGGTGGGCTGCCGGTGAAGGCGTAGCGGCCTTACATGTTGATGTGGTGCCAGCCCAGCGGGGACAGGCGGACCACGTCTTCGTCGCTGACGGGATAGCCCTGGCTGCGGAGGTGCTTGATGATGGCGTCGAGGTAGACGCTGTTCCAGAGCACACCATGTTCAGCACCAGCCCGAGAGCGCCGAGCTGGTCTTCCTGGCCCTGGCGGTAGGGCTGATACAGCTGGCCGCGTTTGCCGTGGAAGATCCGGCGGGCCAGTGCGTGGCGGGATTCCTGGGTGTTGAGCTGGGTGTGGATACGACGCCGGTAGGTCTCATCAGCATCGACGAAGGCAAGCATGTGCCGGGTTTTGGTTATGTGCCCGTACTCGACCAGGGCCTTGCCCCGGGTGGTCGGACTGCCGCCGCCCTGGGTGATCCGCATCAGTTCCGAGGCCTTCATCGCCCCGGTGGCCAGCGAACCGGCCACGCGCAGTAGGTCGGGCCAGTTCCGCCGGATCAGCTCCAGGTCGAGCGCGTGACGGGGGTCCGGAACGAGGGCGTTGAGCGGCCCGTAGTCTGCGGTCGGGTCGGCGCTCCAGAACTTCTGCTCGGGCATGTCGGCCAGCCGCGGCGAGAACTGATAGCCCAGCAGCGCGTACAGCCCGAAGATCTGGTCGGAATAGCTGGCCGTATCGGTGGTGACCATTTCCGGGCGCGGGCCGCCGTCGAGGTCCAAGAGTCCGTCGAGCACGTGCAGGCTGTCGCGGACGGTGCCGGCGACCACGAGTCCGCCGAGCCCGGCGACGTGGTCGTTGATGTAGTTCAGCCAGGTCACGCCCTTGTTGCGCTGGCCGAAGTAGCGTGGGTTGGCGCCGGTGCGCACGCTGGCCGGCGGGACGACGAACCGGAGCCCGTCGACTGAGGCCACTGCCCCAGTGCCCCATTGGCTGACCAGGTCAATGTTGGCCTGGGTCTCCAGCAGCCGGGCGTTGGCCGCCCGGTGGGTGTCGGGCCGCAGGTAGTTGGCCTGGTACTCCTGTAGCTGCTCTGAGGGGCAAAGTGGTGCGTTTCTGCAGTTCAGCGGGTCGTTGCTCCAGCGATCACAAACATGGTCACGAGTCCCATGACTGTCGACAGCAAGGTCCTCACCAGCAACGACGTCGTACTTTGCTCTGGGGCACGTTCAGGAGCACCAGGCCGACATGTCAGCGTGAACCGGAAGACTCAGCGTAGGCGTCCCAGACTCCTGTCGGGGCGGTCGCTCGGGCGTACTCGGCGAAGTCGCGGGGCGGCCGGCCGAGCACGCGTTCGACGGTGTCGGTCACCGTGGCCCGGCGGCCGTCAAAGACCTCGGTCAGCAGGCCAGCCAGTTGCGTCGCGTACTCAGCAGGCACGCCTCGCCCGGTCAGCGAGGAGACGAACTGCTCGGGCGTGATCGGCAGATAGCGAACCTCCCTGCCGGCCGTTGTCGCGATCTCGCCGACGGCATCGGCGAAGGTGAGCAGGCGTGGTCCGGTCACTTCATGGATCCGGCTGGTATGGCCGTTCTCGGTCAGCGCCGCCACAGCGACATCCGCGATGTCCTCGGCATCGGTGAACGGTTCGGCGACGTCGCCGGCGGGAAGCGTGACCACGCCGGCTCGGACCAGTTCCACGAGGAAGGCCTCGCTGAAGTTCTGTGTGATGAATCCCGTCCGCACGATCGTCCACTCTGTGCCCGAGTCCTGGATAGCCTGCTCGCAGCGTGTGGCCTCGGCGGCACCGCGGTCGGCGAGTAGGACAAGGTGGCGGACACCGCAAGCTGCCGCCAGGTCGGCGAAGGAACCCACGGCCTGAGCCGCGCCGGGGAATCCCGCATCGGGGTAGAAGGCGATGTAGGCGGCGTCCACGCCCCGCAGCGACGGTTCCCACGTGGTGTCGTCCTGCCAGTCGAAGGGTGGCTCGGCGCGCCGTGAGCCGACGCGTACCGGCACGTCATGGGCGACCAGCCTGGACACGACACGGCGCCCCGTCTTGCCCGTCCCTGCGAGAACCAAGGTCGTCGGCGTAGAAGTTGGCATAATCCACAGTCCACAGGAGTGTCGGGATACGAGCCATGGTCGAGGCTCGTAAGTCCATAACGTCGTGTCCTACCCTGTGCCGATGGACTCGTTGACGAGTCTGCTCGACGGGACACGGGCCAGAGGCGCGTTCCTGCTGCAGACCGTCCAGAACCCGCCCTGGTCGGTGCAGGTGCAGGACAGGGCCCCGCTCAGCATCGTGACCGTCGCTCAAGGAGCGCCTTGGGTGGTGCCCAGTGCTGGCGATGCGGTGCGGCTTCACGCCGGTGACATCGCCATGATGCGTGGCCCGGACGCCTTCACTTTCACCGATGATCCCCGCACACCGGTGCAGGTGGTGGTCCATCCCGGCCCGCGGCGCACGACCACGACCGGCGCGGAGCTGTCCGAGACTGCGGACGTGGGAGTGCGCACCTGGGTCAACAAGCCGCCCTGCGACGTCAGGGCGGAAGGCTCGGCGGTACTGCTGATCGGCAAGTACCAGAGATCGGGCGAGGTCGCCGCACGGTTGTTCAGCGCACTGCCGCCGCTTCTGGTCATTCCCAGCACCGCGCGCACCGAGTCCGCGCTCGTGTCGCTACTCGCCGAGGAGACGGTGCGCGATGAGCCGGGACAGGACCTCGTACTCGACAGGCTTCTGGATCTCTTGCTGGTCGCCGCCCTCCGCTCTTGGTTCACCCGGCCCGATACGCAAGCCCCGGCTCAGTACCGAGCCCACGGCGATCCCGTCGTCGGGCCCGTCCTGCGACTGATCCACAGCCGTCCCGCTCATTCTTGGACTGTGGCCGCGCTGGCCGCGCACACCGGGGTGTCCCGAGCGACGCTCGCTCGCCGCTTCACCGACCTCGTCGGCACACCACCAATCACCTATCTCACCGAGTGGCGCATCGACCTGGCCGCCGACCTGTTCCTGGAATCCGGCGCCACCACCGAATCCGTTGCCCATCAGATCGGCTACGGCAGCGTGTTCGCGCTCAGCATCGCCTTCAAACGAGCCCGCGGGATCAGCTCCACAACAGCACCGGGACCGCTCATAGCGAAGGCTATGCTGACCGTGGCGCAAGCGCCGGAGCGCCTCACAAGCCAGCGTTCCCCACGAGCACTGCGGCGACCGTACGCCTGCGTCCCGACGGCAGGGTTCTCGTCAAGTCATGCATCGGCAGGTAGTCTTCTCCGCCTCTGTCTTGGACACTGCCTGCGTGGACGATGCCATTTCTCGCTTCCGGCGTGCATCCGCAACGAACGACGTCGACGGAATGATCGACACTCTCACTCCGGACGCTGAGCTCGTCTCGCCGCTCTCCGGCCGTATGACCTTCCGAGGGACAGAGGACCTTCGCATCCTCCTCACGGCGGTCTACGGCAGTCTCGCGCGGCTGCGATGGCATGAGGAGATGGGCGACGGCGGCCTGCGGGTGGTGATCGGTGAGGCGCAGATCGGACCGCTCAGGCTTGACGACGCGATGGTGCTGAAACTGGCTTCGGATGGTCGAATCCAGTCGATCAAGCCCCATCTCCGCCCTTGGCTGGCAGTGACGTCCCTCGCGCTCAGGCTGGCACCGACGCTCGCCCGCCACCCTGGCGTCGTGCAGCGCGCACTTCAGCATCGCTGAAGTGCGCGGTCTCCAGCCCATACGCGTCGGGGATGCATAGCCTCGGACGGTTCAAAACGGGATCGCCTTACGGCCGCCACGAGGAGGCGTCCGCTGCTGCACGTCGGGAAAGCGAGTGAGGGTTAGTTCATGGGCTGCAGCGGAAGTTGGAGGAGGTCGACGTCGGTGACGCGTCCGTGTTTGTTCCCCACTCGCTGGAGCCGCCCTGCCGGTTGAAAGCCTGCTCTGAGGTGCAGTGCTCGTGACGGGCGGCCCTCGTGATCGGCGTCGGCCACGAGGGCTATGACCTCCTGGATACCGCAGCCCTGTGCGTCATCGAGAAGGCGCGCGAGGAGTTGGCGGCCGAGACCTGCACCGGCGGCGTGCGGGGCGAGGTAGATCGAGTTCTCGGCGGTGTGGGCGAAGGCGGGCTTGGCCAGCCAGGGTGTGAGCAGCGCGTAGCCCACGACGGTCTGGTCGTCGACGGCGACCAGGGTCGGGTAGCCCGACGCGGTCAGGTGCTCCAGGCGCTGCTCCCAGTCCTGCGCGGTCGGCGGGTCGTCAACATCGACTGCGAGCACGGAATGCCGGACGTAGTGTCCGTAGATCGACTCGATGTTCGCTGCGTCTGTCACGTGGGCCGGTCTGATGTCCACTCTCGCCTCCGTGGTCCCTTGCGGGTCGTGTGCTCACCGACCAGTGGATCACCGTGTACGGCAACGGCCTCGGGGCGATCGTCTACTCCATCGCGGTCGGCCAGTGTCGGGTTCTCGACCTCCGGCTCATCGAACTGACGCGTTAGCGTTAGCCAGAGTCCTGTCTTGCAGCGGAATCGGCTACTGGCTCCGGCGTGTCTCGGTTGCCAAGGTACGAAGAATGGTCAGCGCGTCCTGTGTGCGGTCGAGCGTCCGAGCCGGCGAGGGGAACCCGCCACCACCGAGGGCACCTGCCGGCCACCTGAGTGACGTGTCACCGCGCGGCGATACCGCCGGGCAGCACCCGGCGCCACCAGAGGGCGAGCAGTTCGACGACCATCACCGCGGCGAAGGTCAGCAGCAGCACGGTGGTGACGACGCCGAACTCCAGCACCCGCGAGGCGTTGAGCAGGTAGTAGCCGATGCCGCCAGCTCCGACGAGCCCGAGCAGCGTGGCCGAGCGGATGTTGGTGTCGAGCTGGTACAGCAGGTGGCCCACGACCGCCGGTGCGACCTGGGGCAGCGTTGCGGAGAAGAACACCTGCCACCCGCCCGCACCGGTGGCGCGCAGCGCCTGCTCGACGCCCCGGTCGACCTCTTCCAGGGAGTCGGCCACCAGCTTGCCGAGCAGCCCGACCGAGCCGACGCCGAGCGCGCACGCGCCCGCGACGGGGCCGAGCCCGGTGACGACCACGAAGATGATGGCCAGCACCAGTTCGGGGATGCCGCGGACCACCAGCACCACGCCGCGGAAGAGCCGGGCGGTGCCGGGGTTGGGGGCGACGTTCGCGGCTGCCAGTGCGCCGATCGGCACCGACAGCACGGCCCCGATCAGGGTCGCGGCCAGGGCGATCTGGATCGTCACCCACAGTTCGGCCAGCAGGGTCGGCAGCATCGCGCCCGTTTCGGGTGGCCAGAACTGCGCCAGGGTCGGCCAGAGTTCGCGGAATCCGCGTGCGAACTGTTCCGGGGTCAGTCCCAACCCCCGGACCGAGGCCGCGATGACGGCGGCCGTGATGATCCAGTAGGAGAACTTGCGCAGCCGCGCGGGTGTCCACGGATGGCTGATCCGCGCCGTGCGCGCCGTGGCGCGCAGGCCGGACGCGGTGCGCCCGCCCAGCGGGGCCGACGCGGACGCGGTGCTCGGGGCGCGGCGGAAGCGCCTCGTGGCGAAATCGAGCGCGCGGTTGCGCGGCCGTTCACCGCCGGTGTTCATCAACCGCCTGCGGATCGACCCGGAGAGCAGCTCCATGAGCACGCACAGCGCGAACACCACCAGCGCCAGGGCGATTCCGCGCTGGTAGTCCAGTGTGCGCAGTGCGTTGGCGATCTCCTGGCCCAGCCCGGCCACGCCGACGAAGCCGAGCACCACCGACACCCGCAGGTTGATGTCCAGCCGGTGCAGCGATGTGGCCACGAACGAGGGCAGGACCTGCGGGAGCACCCCGCCGAGCAGTTCCTGCAGGCGGGAGCCGCCAGCGGCCCGGATGGCCGTGCGGGGACCTTCGTCGATCTGCTCGATCGCGTCGGCGTAGAGCTTGCCGACCATGCCGATCGAGTGCAGGCCCATCGCGAGCACCCCGGTCAGACCGCCGAAGCCGAAGATCCGGAAGAACAGGATCGCCAGCACCACGTCCGGAACCGCCCGCGAGGCCACGATGAGCGCGCGCGCACCGTGCCTGCCGAGCGCGTGCGGGGTGGTGTTGCTCGCCCCGAGCACGGCGATCGGCGCGCTCAGCAGAGCCGCCAGCAGCGTCGCGCAGATCACGATCGCCAGCGTCGTGCCGATCGAGGTCAACAGTTGCCCGGCAGGCGGGAAGTCCAGCGGCAGCGTCCGCGACAGGAAGTCGGCGGCGTTGCCGACGCTGTCGATGACGGTGGCTGCGTTGAGGCGCAGGTCGACGAGCGTCCACACCGCCGTCAGCACCAGCGCGAGCGCGACGAGCAGGGCGAGGCCGCCACCGGGGCTCGGACGCGGAAGGGTGCGCCGGTCGCCGGCGGCCGGTGTCGCCGCCGAGGTGCGAGTCATCTCCGCTGTGGGCACCGCGACTCACCCGACCGCCGTCAGCTGCTGCTTCTCGGAGCTGCCCGCGGTGTAGACCGCCATCGCCGACTCCTGGCTGAGGCCGGCGACCGGGGTGTCCAGCACCACGCCGCCGGCGCGCAGTCCCACGACCCGCTCGCCCCAGCTCATGGCCAGTTCCAGCTGGTGCAGGCTGCACACCACGGTCAGCCGGTCCTGCCGGCTGATCTCCGCGAGCAGGCTCATCACCTGTTCCGACGAGTCCGGGTCCAGGGAGGCGACCGGCTCGTCGGCGAGCAGGACGTCCGGTCGCTGCAGCAGCGCGCGGGCGATGGCGGCCCGCTGCTGCTGCCCGCCGGAGAGCGTGTCGGCCCGTTGCAGGGCCTGCTCGGCCAGCCCGACGCGGTCGAGCTGGTCCATCGCGTCGTGCCGCACGCTCCTGGGGTACGTGGCCAGCCCCAGGCGCGGACCGCGCAGGCCGCCCACCGCCCCGGTGCACACGTTCTCCAGCACGGTCAGCGCCCCGACGAGGTGGAACTGCTGGAACACGAACCCGATCCGGCGGCGCAGCTGCCGCAGCGCCCGCCCGCGCACCCGGCCGAGGTCGCTGCCCAGCACGGTGATCGTGCCCGCGGTGGGGCGCTGCAGCCCGTCGATGTGGCGCAGCAGCGTGGACTTGCCCGATCCGGACAGTCCCAGCAGGACGGTGAACTCGCCGGCGGTCACCTGCAGCGAGACGTCGTCGAGGGCTGCGGTCGTGCCGTCGAAACACTTGCTCACGCCGTCGAAGTCCACGACGGTCTCGCCGTGCTCTACTCGCATTGCTCGTTCCTCGTGGTTTCGCAGACGCGGCGGATGCTGTCGTACTTGGCGTCGGTCACCTCGGTGAATCCCCAGCCGCCGGTGTCACCGACCCGGCACTTCCCGCTGCAGTAGCCGTGGTCGCGCAGGTAGTCGCTGTTGGCCTTGGTGCGCAGCGCCCGGGTGATGGACTCGCGCAGCTCGGGGCTGAGGTCGGTGGAGACCGCAGCCGGATCGCCCGGGATGACCTCGGAACGCCACACGGTCTTGAGCTGGCCGGAGCGGAGCTCGCCCTGCTGGATCAGCTGGCGGTCGACCATGGTGTCGAAGGCGAACCCGGCCGCGCACTGCCCGCTCGCCACGCCCAGCGCTGCGGCGTCGTGACCACCGGCCATGATCGGCCGGACGCCGGTCTTCGGGTTCACGCCGGCCTCGATGAGCCCGGACGTGGGGTAGAGGTAGCCGGAGGTGGAGGTGGGGTCGACGAAGCAGACCTTCTTGCCGCGGAAGTCGGCCAACGAGTCGATCCCGGTGCCCGGCCGGGTGATGCCGTAGGACCGGTAGCCGGGCTCCTTGCCCTTCTGCTCGGTCTGGGCGGCGACCGCCTCGGCACCGACTCCCTTCTTGCGGGCCAGCATGTAGGAGAACGGGCCGTACTTGGCGATGTCGATCTTGCCGGCGCGCTGGCCCTCGATGATGGCCGCGTAGTCGGTGGCCTGCTGGAAGCGGACCTTCTTGCCGGTTTCCTCCTCCAGCATCTTGATCACGGGAGCGTAGTCCTGCTGCAGGTTCGCCGAGTCCTCCGAAGGCACCGCGGCGAAAACGAGCTCGTCGGGGGAGCCTCCGCCCCGGTCAGCGGCGCTGGGGCCGCAGGCCGACAGCAGCAGCGCGAACGCGGCCACCGCGGCGGCGAGGACCGCGGTACCTCTGTTCCTGGTGAGCATGACGGGCGCAACTCTCCTTCGGGGCGAGTCCGTCCGATCAGGACCGGACGAGTTCGGGGAGTTCACGGACGGATTCGAGGACGTGGGTGGCACCGGCGTCGACGAGGGCGCGGCGGTCGTGCGCCCCGGTGAGCACGCCGGCCGCGACTCCCGCGCCGGCGCGCAGTCCGGTGAGGACGTCGTAGCTGGTGTCGCCGACCACGGCGACCCGGCGCACGTCGTCGACGCCCAGCCGCAGCAGGGCGGTGAGGACCATGTCCGGGTACGGCCGCCCGCGGCCGGCGTGTTCCGGGGTGAGCGCGAGGTCGGGGAGTTCTCCCCACCCGAGGGCATCGAGGAGCCGCTGCTGGGTCGTCGCGGCGAAACCGGTGGTCAGCGCCACCTGCACGCCGGAGCTGCGCAGCTGCTCAACGGCTTCGGCCGCGCCGTCGATGCCGGCGCAGCGCCCGCCGGAGACCAGCTCTCCGTAGGTGTTCTCGAACGCGCGGTTGGCCCGCTGCGCCCGGTCCTCCTCGCCGTCGAGCAGTGCGCGGAAAACGGTGATCTTGGACTCGCCCATCGTGCGGCGGACGTGGTCCAGCATGCGGGGGTAGGCCTCGTCGGACTCGGTGACGCCGACCTCGGCGATGGCTGCGGTGAAGGCCTGCTCCACCAGTCCGCCGTCGGCCACGGTCGTGCCGGCCATGTCCAGCACGGCCAGTCGGATGTCGGGTTTCACGAGCGCTCCTCCCAACCGATCTCGCGGGCGGTGTCCTCGGCGATGGCGGGCGATCCGGTCATGCCCCGCCCGCCCGGTCCGGTGACCAGCCACACCCCGGGCAGGACCTGCTCGCGGTGCACGACGGTCGCTGGATCCGTGCACTGGGCGTAGACGCCCGCCCACCGGCGCACGACGCGCGGCAGCGGTCGGTCGAGCAGCTCCTCGACCCGCCCGCGCAGGTGCTCGTACGGGGCCTCGTGCACGTCGAAGGGGAACGGTTCGGCGTAACCGTGGGTGTCGCCGATCGTCAGCCCGCCGTCGGCGCGCTGCACCATCAGCAGTTGCATCCCGTTGTCCCCGGCCACCGGGGGCTGGGGCTCGTCGCGGTTGAGCGCGTCCAGCGCACTGCCCCGGTAGGCCGGGTAGTAGCGCAGGCTGTCGGCATCGGCCACGGAGGTCGGCAGCGACTCGCCCAGGGGCTCGGTCTGCATCATCTGCAGCCGCACGCGGCGCACCGGCGCTTCGGGGGCCAGCTCGCGCACCAGCCCGCCGAGCGCGGCCCCCGTGCACAGGACGACGGCGTCGGCGCCGTGGCGCTCGCCGGTGTCGTCGCGGACCTCCCCCTCGGCGACCTCCCGGACCTCGCGACCGGGCAGCCAGGTGTAGCGCCCGGTCGCGGTCAGGTGTTCCCGGATCGCCGGTTGCGCAGTGCGCGGTTCCACCGCGGCGTCCTGCTCGCACCACAGCGCCCCGCGCATCCGTCCGCGGAGGGCGGGGTTGAGTTCCCGCACCTCGTTCGGGGAGAGCAGTTTCGTGCCGCGTTCGGCGGTCTCGGGCTGCGCGAGCAGTTCCTCGGCCACAGCCAGCTCCGCTTCCGTGCGCAGCACGGTGAGCGAACCGTTCGCGCGAAAGCCCAGTCCCGGGACCTCCTGCGCCAGGCGCTCCCACGAGCGCCGCGCGCGCAGCGCGGTCCGCAGGTCCTCGCCCGCGGCGCGGCCGCTGACCCAGACCAGGCCGAAGTTGCGGACCGAGGCGCCGCGGGCCTCGGTCTCCCGTTCCAGGTGCACCACGTCGTGACCACTGCTGAGGGCTTTCCAGGCGTGCATGGTGCCGAGCACGCCGCCGCCCACTACCACTGTTCGCACGACGTTCACGGTCACCGAACCGAGGGAATGTGTTGTTCCCCCGAGCTCAACTCGCGGTGAACAAGGCCGGAACAGTGGACTAGACAGGTTATCGAAACGTTATCTGGTGGGAGGCGGAAGAGGTCGACGCGCCGCGCGCGGCGCAGCGGGGCGGTCCTCGTCCGCGCCGGCGGGTCGCGCCAGCTCGGGGGTGTCGCGTGCGCGTCTTGACGGCACGTCGAAGCAGGAGCATGATTAATTCATATAGCGAAATCAAAATTTCGTATTGCGGAAGCACCCGGCGGTGCTGATCCGTGGCGCCCCGATCCGTGCCATCCCTGGAGGAGCTCCCATGCCGCGCATGACCGCTGCCGAAGCTGCCGTCGAAGTTCTGCGACGCGAGGGGGTGGCCGAAGCGTTCGGCGTCCCCGGTGCGGCGATCAACCCGTTCTACGCCGCCCTGCGCACCAGCGGGGAGATCAACCACACGCTCGCCCGCCACGTCGAGGGCGCATCGCACATGGCCGAGGGCTACACGCGGACCGGCCAGGACAACATCGGCGTGTGCATCGGCACCTCGGGGCCGGCGGGCACGGACATGATCACCGGTCTGTACTCGGCCTCGGCGGACTCCATCCCGATCCTGTGCATCACCGGCCAGGCGCCGGTCGCGCGTCTGCACAAAGAGGACTTCCAGGCGGTGAACATCGCCGACATCGCCGAGCCGGTCACGAAGATGGCCATGACGGTCCTCGAACCCGCGCAGGTGCCGGGTGCTTTCCAGCAGGCGTTCCACCTCATGCGCTCCGGCCGTCCCGGCCCGGTGCTCATCGACCTGCCGCTCGACGTGCAGCAGGCCGAGATCGAGTTCGATCCGGACACCTACGAGCCCCTGCCCGTGCACAAACCCGCGGCGACCAGGGCGCAGATCGACAAGGCGCTGGAGATGCTCTCCGCCGCCGAGCGCCCGCTGCTCGTGGCCGGGGGAGGGGTCATCAACGCCGGCGCGGCCGAGCTGCTCGTCGAGTTCGCGGAACTGACCGACGTCCCCGTGGTCCCGACGCTGATGGGCTGGGGCTCCATCCCCGACGACCACCCGCTCATGGCGGGCATGGTCGGCCTGCAGACAGCGCACCGCTACGGCAACGCGACGCTGCTCGAGTCCGATTTCGTGCTGGGCATCGGCAACCGCTGGGCGAACCGCCACACCGGTGGGCTGGAGACCTACACCCAGGACCGCACCTTCGTCCACGTGGACATCGAACCCACGCAGATCGGCCGGGTCTTCACCCCCGACTACGGGATCGTCTCCGACGCGAAACCAGCGCTGGAACTCTTCACCGAGGCCGCCCGCGAGCGGCGGACCGCCGGGAAGTTCCCGGACCGCTCCGAATGGGTTTCGGCGTGCCAGACGCGCAAGCGGACGATGCAGCGACGCACCCACTTCGACGACGTCCCGATGAAGCCCCAGCGCGTCTACGAGGAGATGAACCGAGCTTTCGGTCCGGAGACCCGGTACGTGAGCACCATCGGTCTCTCGCAGATCGCAGGTGGCCAGTTCCTGCACGTCTACCGTCCGCGGCACTGGATCAACTGCGGCCAGGCCGGCCCGCTCGGCTGGACCGTGCCCGCTGCCCTGGGCGTGCGCGTGGCGGATCCGGACGCGAACGTGGTCGCCCTCTCCGGCGACTACGACTTCCAGTTCATGCTCGAAGAGCTCGCCGTGGGGGCGCAGTTCAACCTGCCCTACGTCCACGTGGTGGTGAACAACTCGTACCTCGGCTTGATCCGCCAGGCCCAGCGCGGTTTCGACATGGACTACTGCGTGCAGCTCTCCTTCGACAACGTCAACGCCCCCGGGATCGGCGGGTACGGGGTGGACCACGTCAAGGTGGCCGAGGGGCTGGGGTGCAAGGCCCTCCGGGTGCACGAGCCCGATGACCTGCCGCTGGCTTTCGACGAGGCCCGGAAGTTGGCAGCCGAACACCAGCTCCCGGTGGTCGTCGAGGTGGTCCTCGAGCGCGTCACGAACATCTCGATGGGCACCAACATCGACAACATCTCCGAGTTCGAGGAGGTCGCCGCGGGTGCGGCTGACGCTCCCACCGCCACCCTCCCGCTGGAGTGATCCGCGCCGAGCATGTGCGTGCTCCATTCGAGCTAATCATGCGCAAAACGCCGCGCCGTCCGCGCCCGTTCCCGGTACTGGACGCTCCGCGCAACAGTGGCTGTCTCTTGTGGAGGGAGAAATCGGGCGGTGACGACACCGTCCCCGGAGGATGCTGCGGCTCGGCGCAGCACCGCCGCCGGCGATGACACGACGCGACACCTCGCGGCCGCTGTCCACGTCGATGAGGACTTCGCCGACGAGGTGCTCGAGGAGTGCCTGTCCGAGAGGCGACGAGCAGTGCCGCCCTCGCCGGGCGTCGAGCCGGCGACGGTGCTGAGCGAGGCGGTGAGCGCGCGACGTCGGCGAGTCCTCCGCGACTCGATCGTGCTCGGGTCGTTCCTGGTGCTCCTGGTGCTGTGGTTCCCCGGCACCGCGCCGTGGTTGGCCGCGACCACGGTCGGGTACCTGCTGCACTCCTGGCTCCGCAGCAGGCGTGCGCCTCGGTCTGCTTCCTCGTGCCGGCCGCGGCCGGTTTCGTCCCGACGGTGCGCCACTTCTCCCGGGTGGACCGGGGCGCGGCGGAGACCGGTGCGGACACGTCCCGGACCGCAGCGCCGTCCGAATAGCGCCGGAGCGCGAAGGGCCGTCCGGTGAACGAGCCGCCCTCGAGTGCCAGCCCCGAGCAGCGGGAACAGCAGGAACTACCCCGAGGCGCGTGTCCGGCCGACAGGGGGAGGCCCAAGGACCGAGGTGGGCGCAACGGCGCGGACAAGCATCGCTGGCCTGGTAACCGCGCTGGCGGCCCGTGGCTGCCCGGCTCAGACGGGTCCACCTCCGTTGTTCCTGCCTGCACGATGAGCGAGCCGCGTACCACAATGGTGGCGTACCATCGTGGGAGGAGGAACGGCATGAGCATGATGGACAAGCTGAAGGGCTTCCTCGGCAAGAGCCCGGACAAGGCCAAGCAGGGGATCGACAAGGCCGCGTCGTTCGCCGACGAGAAGACCGGCGGCAAGTACAGCGACAAGATCAACCAATTCAGCGAGAAGGCGCACGGTTACGTGGACGCCCAGGGCGAGCAAAGCGGGGAGCAGCAGGGCAGCGAGCAGCAGGACGGATCGACCGGATCCGGGGGCGGTGAGCAGCAGGACGGATCGACCGGATCCGGGGGCGGTGAGCAGCAGGACGGTTCGACCGGATCCGGGGGCGGTGAGCGGCGCCAGTAGGCGTAGTTCTCAGTGCCCGCACGGGTTGGCTGTGACGGGCTCGAGGCCCTCGAACCACTGCCGGAGGTCATCACGGTGCCTCTCGTTTCCTGGTACGACTCCGGTGGAACCCGTGCCCGGCTGGCCGAGCACGGCTTGATCGGCGAGATTCGTCGCCGAGGGCGGGACGGCACCGCTCCAGGCCAGCCAGCGCTGGCACGCCGCATGCACGGATGCCCGGCACCAGGCCCGGCCGCCGTGAACTCTGGAGCCCGGCGGTGACACCACGCGCCGCGACGAGCTCGGCACCGGCCGCACCGTTGTCTGCACCACCCCTCGCCGGCCGACGCGGACATCCCGCCGGGTGACTCAGGGCGTTTCGGGGTGGAACGGGGTGTCGCGGTAGACGAGTGCGTCGCCGACGGCGCGCTCCGCACTGCCGCTCGGCTGGTTGACCAGGCCTCTGTCCGTGGACATGCTCGTGGATCCACCGCCGTCCAGGTTCACGGCGTCGGTCAGCCCGAGCGCGTGCGCCACTGCGGCGGTCTCGTCCATCGTGGTGCCCACGCTGGTGGTCTGCCTGCCGTCGATGGTGACCAGCTTGATCGTGCCGTCGGCGGTGGTGCCCCCGAGGGTGCGCGGGTTGCGCGCGAACAAGCCGCCGTCCTCGCCGTCGGGCACGACGATCTCGCCGCCCTCGACGAGGCGGTAGCGCCCGGTCACGCCGAACAGGCTCCGGCGCAGCGGAACCGTGTCGCCGTCCTGGTCGGTCAGCGATGAGTGCCTGGTGAAGCAGCCCTGCTCCGCTGCCGCCCGCAGCTTCGCCGCGTTGGCGCCGGTGGCCTGCAGGGAGGTTTCGCCCTCGGCCAGGGCGGTGCCACGTGCGGGCAGGGTGCGCTGGGGGCAGCCACGGTGGTCGAGGACGACCTCGATGCCCCTGCCCTCCGGTGTGCTGCTGCTGAACTCGGGGGTGAACAGCACGAGGTCACCAGGCTTGTCGCAGGATCCCCCGCAGTCCTCGGGGACCGCAGGCGGATGGTTGATGTGATCCGGGGTGAGGCGCTGACCGGTGTGCCGGTTGCGGACGACGCCGGACCACTCGAGCCTGCCCATGAGGACCTCGCCGCTGGCGCTGTCGACGAGGAAGTTCGCCTCGGCCGGACTTCCGGTGGGTTCGCTCAACAGGTGTCCGGAGTGGACGCCGAGCCCGACGGGGTCGCCGGGGTAGCGGCGGTCGTCGGTGAACGTGAAGAACGACGCGTTGACGCCGGCCAGCGCACCGCTGGACTCGACCAGCTGGGTGGTCTTCTCCGTCTGGCCGAGGTCGGGGCCGTACGTCGCCCGCAAGTGCCCGCGCGCGGCACGGGGATCGATGCTCAACACGTGCACGCGCCAGGGGCCCCGGCTCGTCGTGCCGATCTCCTCGGGAGCCGCCGGTTCGCTGCCGCGGACGATCTCGGTGAGGGTGACCCCGGTCGTCAGGGTCTTGGTGGTGCGGGACTCCGCGAGGTCGGGATCGCCGAGCGGCAGCGGTGCGGGCGCTGCCGCGCTGGGAGGTGTGAGCGTCGCTGTCAGGACGGTCAGCAGGAACACGATCCCGGAGTGCGTGCGCCAAGAGCGCACGGGCCGCGGGCCGAGCGATGTCGTAGTCACAGCGGCGATCATCCAAGGCGTCGGGAACATCGCGGCCAGTTTTCGGCGTCGGCGAGTCGACGAACGACTTACCCACGCCCGCGTCCGGGCGCATGCGCGCAGCGCGGCGGGGCCGTTCGAGGGCGGATCACTCCGCGATGACGAGGGGCGGAGTCCGGTGGCCGGGTTGGTCGACGAGGCCGCGCCGGCCACGGGAGGTCATGACCAGCGCCGGCGCCCGCTTCGAAGCCGGACAGATCGTCGAACGACCTGACGAGCCCGCTCCCCGCAGCTGCTTGGACAAGCTTGATCCGCAGGTATTGACAACTGCTCCCCGCCGCTGGCGAACGGCCGGGTGTTCTGCAGCGTGCAGGTGCTGCTGCGGATCTACGCCGAGTGCCTCGCCGGGCAGGAGGAGGCCGCGCTCGCGGTGGCGGAGTTCCTCGCGGAGGGTTGGCGGGAGCGGCCCCGGCAGATCTTTGCCGTGCATTTGCCGTGAACACCCCGCGGGCGCGGCCTCATCTCGTCCCGACTCGGCAGGCCAGTCGCATCACACCCGGCTGGCGGCGGCTTGGCACCCGATCATCGGTACGCCACTGGTGATCACCTGCGGTGTGCTGGCCGGCGAGGTGATCTCATGAGCCGCCACCGCACCGACCGCACCGCCGAGCTCAAACTCGTGGCCAACGCACTGGCTCCGTACTACCGCCGCGCCACCCAGCACATCGTCGACGTCGAGCAGTGGCTCGCCGCAAACGAGCACCGCCACGTCGACGACGTGCTGTACGTGGTCTGGGACCGCACTGATGCCGCCGTACTCGCCCACGTCCGTCCCGACGTGGAGGTGCGCGTGGCTGCCTCTCTCGTGGGCTGGGCCCGTCGGCGTGCCGATGACGTCGCCGACCCCGGCGACATCCCCGGTCAAGGCACCACCAGCACCGACTGAGACGGGTAGAAGGGCTGGCCGCAGTTGTTGGCCAGTCGCGCAAAAGCAGGCGGTGATCCACTCGCAGCCGGTCCGGGTGTTCCTCGCTGGAGGGGGTTGTCCCGGCTACCCGTCCAACCGCCGCTCTGCGAAGCTCTCAGCTACGAACGTGCGTGGCGTTTGCGCAGCCGCATGCGGCCGCAGCGGCGTGGTTTCGCTGCACTAGGGCGTGTTTCAGAAGTGGATCTCTGGGTGAGATGATCTTGGTGTGGGACGTGGAGATCTGACCGATCAGCAGTGGGCGAAGCTGGAGCCGTTGCTGCCGGTAGGGGTCAAGAGTGGGCGGCC